>JAGLOH010000535.1 GCA_023139025.1 Candidatus Heimdallarchaeota archaeon
TCCTAAAGAAAGACTTACAGTATTCTTGGGTGATGATACTGATAAAAAACATGAAAGTTATCTGAAAACCGCTGAACTTGCTCAACATTATAATGTTCAACACATACATGATCCATCAAATATTCATTTCAAAGCTGGAATGTTAAACGTTGTCTTAAAACATGTGACATCAGAATTTTTTATACTATTGGATTATGATCACAAGATAGAACCAAAGCTTATAACTAAATCTGTTAAATTACTTATGAACAATTCACAACTAGCTTTTGTACAATCCAAAGTAAATTTCAGACTTGTTAAGTCAAAACTGCAAGTATGGGAATCTGTAATGTATGCCCAATTTTATGAGGTATTCCAAAGATCAAAAACAAAGCACTCTACAGTTTTGACTAATGGTTCTACAGCTTGTTATCGCAAGTCATATGTTGATGAAATTGGTGGAATACCATTCGATACATTCACAGAAGATGTTGATATTTCAGTTAAGCTTCTTGCAAAAGGATACAAAACAGAATTAGTTGATGAATACGGTAGTTTTGGTCTGATTCCAGCAAATTTCTCACTTCTCTTATCACAGATATTAAGATGGGCAAAAGGGAGCATGCAAGTTCTTAGATTAAGATGGAAGAAAATATTGTCAGCTAAAATGCCTTTCATTCATAGGATAGATTTACTGTTCAGTGCATCGCTGTTCTTTATTGCCTCTTCGGTATACCTGAATCTATTTTTCTATGTTATCATGTATTTCACAAACAGTTCTGTAGTTCGATTACCGATGAGTGTTTTTCCACCATTATTAATCATGCCAATAGCTTTTGCATTTTCCTACCAACTTTCTGGAATAATAGCAATTCTTTACGCTAGAAGAAGTGGAATTACAAATCTAAAATTGTTTGATCTTGTGTATTTCTTAATTCTTGCTCTCGTACTTAATCCATTCACTGTTTACGCAGTTATCAAGTCCATGTTTAAGCGAAAAATCCCATCAAGAGATAAGGATGACTGGAATGAAAAAGTTCCTTATTTTATACTTTCTTTTATCATCTCTATCTTGGGTGGTGGTCTCGTTACCATCTCTGTTTTAGATATTTTAAATAATGGTTTTACTGGTTCCTTTTGGCTAATTTTGGGTCTCATGGGGTTGACAATGCTAGCAACTTTTCCAGTGTGTATTTTCTTCCATTTCTCAACATTACACAACAAACCTTATTTTGTTAAAGAGTTTAACACATACCATTAAGGGGAAACGGAATGCAGTGGAAAAAGATTCTTTGGTATGTTTTAGCCTATTCTCTTTTTGCTTTTCTTCTCTTCTATATTATTTACAGTAGTATCGAAATTATTCAGGTTTATAGGACTATGCTTCCAAGTGGGTCAGCTATCATAGGTTTAATTCTAAATTTTCTTATTTTATTATTAGAA
>JAGLOH010000536.1 GCA_023139025.1 Candidatus Heimdallarchaeota archaeon
TACGTATTCTTTCATCTGTTGTATTAACATCCAATACATATATGCCATCATTTCTTACTCGGTATTTGAAAGGCTCCATAAATTTAGTGCAAACACTAGTCCCAATATGAATACCTGAAACCAGATAGGTATCTCTAGGAATTAATAGTATTTCTTCAGTGGTTTTTTCCTCTGATTCTTCTGACATTTTGCATCCTCAGTTTTGTGTTTAACATCTATTTCCACAAAGTGTAAGCAATAAGAACTCTAATGTTTTGATTAAAAACCTTCTGTTCTTTTAGTAGGAAAAAAAGTGCAATTTTTAGGTGAAGGGTAGAAAATCTTCAATTAAGTCTATATGAGAAACTAACATTCTACGACAGCACCATCTTTTGACATTTAACTTGTCAAGAGTTTTTTCAGGATTTTCTCCCTCTTTGATTTGTATCTTAAATTCATCCCATTTATCAGCAATCAAAGTTCCACAAGTAAAACATCTTATTGGAATAATCATTTCAGTCAATTTCTCCTACAATATCACGCATTTAACTATTATGTTATATGATAATTTAGAACCCCCAGTCTCTAGCTATTTTGAAGCCTTTATAGATTTGGAGCAATCCTTTCGGGTGTCTTAGAAGTCCAGGTTCCTTTAACAAATTGGAAAGAACTTTGATTTTTTCCCGTCCTGAGATTCTATTGATATATTGGTTATTCAAGATTTTTCCTAGTTTGGAGAGGAATTTATTGGAACGGCTGTAAAAGAAGTTATGGCATTTAAGATTGATTTCATCCATAAATTTGAACTTCAAAATTTCTGATTGATAGTTTGATAAAGAATAGAATTGGTTTTCCTTTTTACTGGTTAAAAATTTAGCACCTATTTTTCCTGCAATTTCCCCACTAGTCATTCCCATTCTAATTCCACCGTAGAAAATGGGGTTAACCATTCCAGCAGCATCTCCTACAACCAATATATTATCACGATAGAGCTTAGGTATTGGACCTTTCATTGGAATTGGACCTCCCATCTTCTTCAAAATCTTACCTGAAATATTATTTTGTTTCAAGAAATTATCTAATCTCTTTTTTCTCTCTTTTGCCGTAGTTACAATCCCAATATTTGTTTCGTGTTTTCTTGGAAAAATCCAGATATATCCATAAGGATATTTTTCTGAATCGAAATGAAATTCTAACTCTTCCCCCCATTCACCTTCTATTTTATACTCAAAACCATAAATCAGAGGAGAGGGAGGTACAAAACTCAACCTTTGAGCAAGTTTAGCTCTTGCTCCTTCTGCTAGAATAACTAAATTACTTTGAATTCTCTTTGTTTCGTCTCCTTTTGTGGTTAGTATTACTCCCTCTGAATTCTGTCGAATGGAATGAACTTTAGTCGCCGTAATTATTTCTGCTCCAAGATTTGTTGCTTTTT
>JAGLOH010000537.1 GCA_023139025.1 Candidatus Heimdallarchaeota archaeon
ATAGGTCATACACGCTGGGCAACTCATGGACCTCCAACTAAAGAAAATGCGCATCCACACATTGATTGCAGTGGAGAAATATCTGTAATCCATAATGGGATTATAGAAAATTTTCAAGTGTTAAAAGAGGAATTATTGAATCAAGGACACTCATTTCAATCAGAAACAGACACAGAAGTAATTCCACATATGATAGAACAACTGGTGAAAAAAGAAGATATTTCATTGAAAGAAGCCATAATTCAAGTTGTCAGAAGGCTTGAAGGTACATTTGCAATATGTGTTGTGTCAAGCCTAGAACCTGACAAAATCTTTTGTGCAAAACGAGACAGTCCGTTGGTTATAGGAATTAATTCAGATAGAATGTTTTGTGCATCAGATATTCCTGCATTTCTAGATAAAACTCGAAAAGTAGTTCTCTTACATGATGATGAATTCGTCACATTATCTTCAGAAGGATATGAAATCATTGACTTCAACACAATGGAGAAAATACAGAGAAAGCCACACATAGTCTCTTGGAAACCAGAAATGGCACAAAAAGCAGGTTTCCCACATTTTATGTTAAAGGAAATACACGAACAACCAAATTCTCTTGCAGACTATATTAGAATAAAACAACCCGCGCTTAACAAAATTGCTGATAAAATCTATAATGCAGAAAAAATCTTTCTTTTAGCAGCTGGAACAGCACATTATTCCACTCTAACTGGAGAACATCTAATTAGGAAATATGCGAAAAAATCCTGTAGTGCAATTATTTCCTCAGAATATGAATCGATTACTAGTTTAATTGATGAGGACACAGTTATCCTGCCTGTGAGTCAAAGTGGGGAGACAATGGATACAATAATGGCAATCAAAAATGCGAAAGAGCTAGGCGCATCAATACTCTCAGCCGTTAATGTAATTGGGAGTACAATCACTCGTCATTCTGATGAAGTATTGTACTTGTATGCAGGACCAGAGATAGGTGTAGCAGCTACAAAAACTTACACAGCACAAACTATTGCAATGTGGGATATAGGTTTAGAACTTGGGAAACTCTCAGGAGAACTTGATAAATCAGAATATACTGCAGCTCGAAAGCTGTTCCAAGAAATACCTACTGTTGTTAAACAAACTATTGTTAGAAATGAATCAAGAGCTAACCATATCGCTTCATGGTTTGCTAAGAAGAATAGTAGTTTCTATTTAGGAAGAGGATTGAATCTTCAAACAGCTAATGAGGGGGCACTGAAAATGAAGGAAATAGCATATATTCACAGTGAATCATATCCAGCAGGAGAATCAAAACATGGACCAATAGCTCTTGTAGAGGAAGATTATCCAGTAGTATTTGTGGCGCCTAAGGATCAAACAAACAAAAAGATGATTAGTAACATCATGGAAATGAAAGCAAGAGGAGCAACA
>JAGLOH010000538.1 GCA_023139025.1 Candidatus Heimdallarchaeota archaeon
AGAGAAGGTTGAATGTCTTCGAGTTCTTGAGTCTGATCATATTGCTTCTGAACGGCTGTATAACCCTCCAAAACTTCCGGATTCATGATATTTTCAGGAATCTTTTTGTTGAGAATTTGCTTGATTCCATTCACCATCATCATTGCATGTCGATGATTAGTATCAAAAGTATCACCTCCTATGTGAGGAGTGACAATCACATTATCTAACTCAAGGAATTCATTGTCTTGATCAACAGGTTCAATTGAGAAAACATCTAAAGCAGCACCAGCTATTTTTTTCTCTTTCAAGGCATCTAGTAGAGCATACTCGTTCACTACTGAAGCTCTGGCTGTATTAATAAACAAAGAATGTTCTTGCATCAGAGCAATCTGTTCTTCACCAATCATATTGTCTGTTTCATCAATAGGTGAACAATGAACGGTTATTATGTCTGATTTTGACATAAGGGTGTTTAATTCAACTTCTTCCCCTTGAATAGCACTTAATCGCGTATGATCCACATAAGGATCATAAACAAGGAATTTAACTCTAAAAGGAAGCAGAAGTTTAGCTACAGTAAAACCTATTCTACCTAAACCTACTATACCTACAGTTTTCCCTTGAAGTTCAAATCCTTTGAATTCATTATAGTATTTGATATAATCAGAGAAATCATTTACTTCAAACTCATTTTCAGTGTGTAAGATTCTTTCTATAGAATGTAGTTTTCTTGCTAAGGAAAGAATTAACCCAACAGTTAATTCAGCAACAGATACTGTATTTCGATTAGGGGCGAAAAGTACTGGAATTCTCTTCGCTGTTGCTGTTTCTAAATCTATATTGTTTGGATCCCCACGAGTTGAACCTATTATCTTTAAATCAACATTTTCTATAACAGTTTTTTTGACGTTATCTCCCTCACAAATGAATATTTCTGCACCTATTTCCTTTATCTTCTGGATGAGATCTTCATCTTTGAAATAAAGGTTACTTGTCTCTCTCCAACTCTCGTAAACTATTTCATCCTCTAGGATTTTCTTAAGTTCTTCAAGAGCTTCTGGTGAGAATTCAGCTGTTATATATGCTTTCATTTTTTTCACACTTTGATTTTAGAACATTAACTTCCTAAGTTTCAGCATGTTTTTCATTTCGCCTTTAACTTCGAGATTGCCACTAGAATAGGCTTTGATAGGATTTATCTGCTTTGTCATCATTTTAATAAAAACAGTTGAATCCATTTTAACTTGAACGGCTGCTTCTTCGTCAACACCTTCTGAGAGTTCTATTCCTTCTCCTCCATTAATTTTGAATAAGTAGGATTTAGAGATATCTGGAAAAGTCATCATCAATGTGTTATACCAATTGCGAAAAGCTTTCATGACCTTTTCAGTATTATATCTATCAACTATACTCTGAAGACCATCTTC
>JAGLOH010000539.1 GCA_023139025.1 Candidatus Heimdallarchaeota archaeon
AAAGGTATGTATTATTTCATTTATGGTGTAATTATCTAACCTATTCGAAACCTTATCATCTTCTAATACTCTCTCCATCTTATGAATCTGTTCCAATCCTCCCTCTAAATCTCCTCGAAGAGCTTTAATTTCAGCTAACCTAGAAAAGCTGTTAAAATAATATTGTGCATAAATACTATTCTCAAACATTGATTTCAGAACTGTATTAGCTTTATTGATATGAAGCTCAGCTTCTGCTAGATTAAAACTGAGTTTATGTCCTATTCCTATGAAATAATGAATAACAGATTTTGCTTTTGTTGGAACTTTAGAAAGCAAGCTATTATTTATCAGAATCTTTTTGATTATACTTAATGCTTTTTCTGTATTTTGTGTTTGTTGATAAATTATTATTAGAGCTCCTAGAGACATTGTTAATCCATGATACAATCCTCTATCTAGGAAATAATCAAAGCATTTGTGAAACAGTAATGCGCTTTTCAATTCTCTTTTCTCGAACCATTGCTCCATTGCATATGTATAACTGCAGATATGATAGATGAATTCATCATGATTTCCTGGCTTATTTATTTTTAGATTAGATTTTTTTATAGCTAATTCTGCCTCTATTGTATTTCCTTTAAATTTTTCAATATACCATTTGTGAGAATAATATAATGCTAATCCATCTTCATAGTTAATTTCCTTTGATAGGTCATGAATCTTTTCCGCTAACTCTGAAACTATCCCTAGGTTTTCTTTAAGATGGTGTAAATGGATTATATTCAAACTAATCAAATTGATTAAACTTATTTTATCACCTACTTGAATACATTTTTCAATTGCAGTAATCACTAGTTTTAGGATTTTTTCATCAGATCTATTATTGTATGATATAACTTGTAATTGTTGTACAATTTTATGGAGCTCATCTGCTGTTGAAATCCCTTTTATTATGTCCTCTAACTCAACACAACTTTTCATTTAACTCGATATTATATCCGCAATTTCATTTATATACTGTGATAATACTTGTGGTAAAAATCATATAAAACATATAAATTATACAAAATAGAAAAAGGAAGGTATATCATATACCTATGGCCACCAAGCAGGGGGTCCTAAATCTTGGTCTCCTTCGTCCGGATCATATTTTTCTTCGTACATCATATCTCACTCTTGGAAAGGGTTACTCTAATAGTAGAATAAAGCTATTAAAACACCCCAAGAAATATCTGACAAAGAAAAAATTGGTTGAAAGAATTTTCTACAATTAAATACTATTTTTACTTGAACAAAAATTAATTTGTGACAAATTAAAAACTCCAAGGAATACAAGAACCCCGAGAGAATGATACTACAGAAATAGAGAATAAAGGGTTTGGAGGTCTTGGAGACCTCCGAACGTAGGAGGTGATCCATCCGCAG
>JAGLOH010000054.1 GCA_023139025.1 Candidatus Heimdallarchaeota archaeon
ATGAAAGGATCTTGGTATAAACGAACTGGTTTGGATTTACAAAAGCTACTCAAGTTAGTAAATGATAATGGCAACCTAAAGGGATATGGAGATGGAATTGAAGGTTGGGATTCGATTAAGACAATTGAGGAAACCAATGCTAATCTTATACTTGAAGTTGCTTGGACTGATCTCAAGACTGGAGAACCTGCGATTACTCATGTTAAAACTGCTCTGAAAAACAAAAAGCATGTAGTTTTAACAAATAAAGGACCTATTGCTCTAGCTGTAAGAGAACTATTAGATTTAGCTAAAGCGAATGGTGTTGAAATGAGATATGAAGGAACTGTGCTTAGTGGAACCCCTGCATTAAATCTTGGATTGAACAATCTAGCTGGGGCAGGAATAACTAAAGCGATGGGTATAGTAAATGGTACCACTAACTATATTCTAACTGAGATGGAGAAAGGACTTAGTTATGAAAATGCACTGAAGCAAGCTCAAGAACTGGGATATGCAGAAGCAGATCCTATAGCTGATGTTGAAGGTTATGATGCATTAGGAAAAATCGTTATTTTAGCAAATACTGTCATGGGAGCTAATTTGAGCAAAGATGAACCACCATGTGAAGGTATAACAAAAATAACAGCTGAAGACATAGTTAAGGCTAAGGAAGAAGGATATAGATGGAAACTGATTGCTGGTGCAGAGATTAAGAATGATGGTTCTGTTGAAGCATATGTTAGACCTGAAAAAATACCATTAACTCATCCATTAGCTAATATAATGGGACCAACTAATGCTCTGACTTATTCTACCAAATATGTTGATGACGTAACTATCATTGGACCAGGTGCTGGAAAAACTCCTACAGGTTTCGCTTTACTCACTGATATTCTTGATATTAACAGACTTCTTTCTAAGAGTTGATTTTAATGGGTTACATGCACAAGTATCTAGATGTTGATTTAACGTCTGGAAGAATTCTTGAGAAAAAACTAGACTCTGAATTAGCAGAAAAATTCATTGGTGGTAAAGGGTTGGGCGCTAAAATTCTCTATGATGAATTAAAAGCTGGAGTTGATCCCTTAAGTCCAGAAAATATCATTCTCTTTATGACTGGACCACTAACAGGTACTTCTGTTGTAACTTCTGGTCGATGGTGTATAGTCACCAAATCTCCCCACACTGGAATTTATCTAGATAGCCAAATCGGTGGAAACTTTGGTCATCGTTTGAAAAAAGCTGGTTATGATTTCATCCTAGTTAGAGGAAAAGCGGCAAACCTATGTTATTTGTTGGTTACTTCGGAGGGATCTACAATCATCTCAGCAAAAGAAGTATGGGGAAGAGGAACTTTTGCAACAGAAGAGATACTTCAAGGAAAACATCCAAAATCTGAAGTAGCATCTATTGGAATAGCTGGTGAGAAATTAGTTACTTATGCTAATGTGATGACAGGCCGATCTCATATGGCTGGAAGAGGAGGTTCAGGAGCTGTTATGGGGTCAAAAAATCTAAAAGCAGTCGTAGTGAGTGGAAATGAAGAAATTGATGCCGCTCATGAAAATTTTAGAGAACTCACAAGAACTTTTCGCACTAAAATACAAAATGATGATGGAGTAAAGAACAGGAATAGAATTGGCACAATGATGTGGGTAAATATGTCCAACCAAGGGGGATTCTTACCCACAAAAAATTATCAGAGTGGAGTCTTTGAAGAAGCTGATTCTATCTCAGGAGAAACTATGTTAGAGGAGTATACTTATGCTAACAGAGCTTGTTATGGATGTTTGATTGCTTGTGGAAAAGCTAACAAATTTGAAACAGGTAAATATGCTGGTTTAGATGTAGATGGACCAGAATATGAGACAACAGCATTACTTGGTTCTAACTGTGGAATTAAAGATTTTGGAGCTGTTGCAAAAGCAAGTGAAATGTGCGATGATTTAGGAATTGATACGATCACGGCAGGTGCAACTATAAGTTTTGCAATGGAATGTGTGGAAAAAGGATATTTACAACAATCAGATGTTGATAATCTGACATTTGGAAATGAAGATGCAGTACTTGAGATGATAAAACTTATTTCACATAGAGAGAAAGTAGGTAATTTATTTGCTCAAGGATCAAAAGCTGCTGCTATGAAAATAGGTCATGATTCAATGGACTTTGCAATCCAAGTAAAGGGAAATGAATTGGCAGGCGTTGAACCAAGAGGGTCTTGGGGGATGGCATTAGCCTATTCTACTTCAGATAGAGGTGCTTGTCACCAAAGAACATGGACTCCGAGTGCAGAATTACGTGGAGATTTACCAAGATTTTCATTCGAAGGTGTTCCCAAATTTGTAAAGGAATCTCAAGATGAAAGAGCTGCTTGTTTTTCCTTAGTGGTTTGTGATTTCTTACCCTTTAATGTCCCTGAAATGGTTGAAATGTTGAATTCTGCTACAGGATTTTCTTACACTCCTGAAAGTTATTTGGAAGTAGGTGAAAGAATATGGAATTTAACAAGAATGTTCAATGTACGTGAAGGAATTACAGCTAATGATGATTCTCTTCCTAAAAGATTTTTCAAGGATATAATGCCTGAAGGAGATGCAAAAGGACTGGTTGTAAGCAAAGAGCAGTTCGAAGCAGCTAAGCTTGAATATTATCAACTTAGAGAATGGAATAATAATGGAATCCCTACTGAAACAAAATTGAATAAGTTGGGATTGTAGTTTCCTTTTCTAAATAATCACACCCCATTCATGAAGGATATAGTCTGTATTTGAAACCATTACATTACTTACTGGGTTTTGTATTTTTAGATTCAAATTAGTTCCTTCTGAATAAAAGTACTTAAAGAATAATCGCAGCTGTGAATAGGTTTGTATTGTTGATAATTGGAAATTATTGTTTACCCATTCAGAAGACATTTGTTGGAGTATATGCGTTCCATCTTCTTTTAACAGCTCTTGTTCGAAGAACCAATAATTAATGAACTCATCAATTTCATTTTCAAATAAACCTAAATCTAGTAAAGCATAGCTTAGATAATTTAGTAATTGGTTTTTCGTAAAGGATTTATCATTTATGATGTAGATATCAGCAATTTTCTCTATTATCCATCCGTATTCAAGCTTACCAAAATCACTATAAATATTTGCTTCATAGAACAGATATGGATAAAAGACATTGTCATAAAGAATTCTTGATCCCGGAAAAACTTCAAAGAAATTCCAGACTATAGTATCAGATAATTCAACTTCTGGGATGGTTATTGTAGCATATCCAAGGGGTATATGCACAGAAAGTGTTTCAGTAAAAACCTTATCTTGTATATTGTACAAATATATAGCTGGTTTTCTTGCACTAGAATACCATTTCCAATAATGTATAGTTATATTGTTAAAATCCCTAGTTGTGTCTATAAGAACACACGTTATATTATCATTAAAAGTTTGAGTATATGGCGATCTAACGAAATACAAAAAGTCTGACCTATAACTAAACGACATCTCACAATTATATGTTGAGTTGTTGATTTTAGTTAGGTTAAACTCACCGACAGATGGCATCATAAGTAGAGGAAGATAATACCAACTAGAGGGCCAAAGGCAGATTTGAATGTGATCAGGTTCAGTTTCGATTGGATCGAAATATGATTCATTTGAAGGTTCATCCCAGATGACTGTAGTATTGATATCAATATTTTTAGTGAATGTTGACCACCAATGAATCTCTATCTCATTAATTTCTTTATCTTTATTTAGTAAAAAACAAGTAACAGTATCTCGATAGTCTACTCCATTATAGTATCTAGGTACTTTTACTATATAGGTAACATCTTCTTCTAAATCATACACCAAACTTGTATTTCCAGTATATGAACCGCTCTCATTATACTCAAGTTCTATAAACGAATCTAAACTCCACTGACCTTGTGGGGGATGTGGTACATTACCAAAAAAACATAAATAACAATCATATGGATTATACCCCTTATATATCTCTACGTAATCTGGTTTTTGAGAACATTTCGAATAACTTTCATTGATGAACTCCTTTTCATAAATTGCCCCTATAGGATCATCTGGACTAATAAAATCCTTGGGATCATCCCAGATAACAGTTACAAAGATATTAGGTGATGGAATAAGTGGTGGAGTGGTAGTTAAGTTGACTCCAAAGTATATCCCAGTTGCTATACCAGCTATACCTACAATACCTGCTATAATAATAGCAATTAGTTTCCATTTCATAACTGTTAACTGTCATTTCTAACACTTTTATAAGTTTCTACGAACCATTCTAATTATTGTTTTGATAAATACTGTAGTTGGGAGCTACGAAGAGTTATATACTTACTATTAACATTTATAAGATACTTACAAAGAAATATATCATGACAGTCGAAGATTCATTACATGAATTAGAAACTGCCTCCTACTTTGGTGTTTTAAGGTATCCAAGAAGTTATATTAATCTACTATATGTTTTTCTAACCTTCCCAATAGGGCTGACATTCTTCATCTATGCATGGGTATGTCTTCCATTATTCGCAGGTTTGTCATTTATGTTGGTAGGTTTATTTTTGCTATACATTTTCCTCTGGACTTTACCAAGATTAATATTAATAATCGGATACTTAACAGAATTATTTGTAGGACTGCCTGTGCCTATAAGAGATGATATACCAAAGGATATAGAAGGTAGTTTCTTAACAAAAGCATTTAACGCATTAAAAGATAAAAGAATTGGAAAGTCATTAGTTTATTCAATGTTCTTGGCCTTACCATATGGAACATTTGTTTTTTCAATAATGACATTTCTCTTATCGTTATCTGGAGCTTTAATAGCAATGCCTATAGTATTTCTTGTACATTGGACTCAAGGTATATCTGATGTAGCTTTAGATTGGCTAATAGCCAATATATCAAGTGGTGGTACTATTGCAATTATGATAGTTGGAGGCTTATTAGGTATAGTTCTAATTCCAGTTGTATTGCAAGTCTCTAATAAGTTAGCTATTTTCCATGCAAGAATGGTACAAAAAGCTTTAGTGAGATAATTTCTTTTTTTCTTTTTTTTTGTATTAGGTTAGAAAATGAGATTGTTTTACAACTAGACATTCTAAGAAATTCTTTGAAACAAGGAAGAATATTTATAACTGTCAATTAAGAATTCAAAAACTGTAAACAATGCTGGGTCTTCCCATGACAAATCAATTATCTGATCCTGATGCTAGAAAACAAAGAATTACAGCTTTATCAATTATTTCTCTATCATCATTTATCAGTGCTTTTAGTGGCTCTGCGTTTTCAGTTGCAGCACCTGTAATGACTAACTCTCTCAGTCCTCAACATGTTCCAGGTCTTGATGAAGCTGGCATGGGGTGGATTATCACAATATACATTTTAGCTACCGCTATGCTTCAGATTCCTTTTGGTAAAATTTCTGATAATTATGGGAGGAAAAAAATCTACATTATCGGAACAATAATTTTTACTTCAGCAGCTTTAGTCTTAGGATTTATGAACAGTGAAACAACGTTAGTAATTTTTCGGTTCGTTCAAGGAGCTGGTTCAGCTTTAGTATTTGCCACTGGAACAGCCATACTGACATCCATTTACCCAAAGGAAGAAAGAGGAAAAGCATTTGGAATTAGCATAGGTTCAGTTTATCTAGGTTTAACTGTCGGTCCTTCACTAGGAGGAGTTATTGTTGAACACTTAGGGTGGAGAAGTGTTTTCTTTAGTGTTGTCCCATTTGGGATTATCATAGCTTTCCTTATGGCATTTGTTTTGAAAGGAGAATGGAAAAATGAAGAAAAGGAGAAGATAGATTTTGTAGGAGCTGTTATCTATGTTATAACCTTGTTTCTTCTATTATACGGTTTCAGATCTATTAATACAAGTTATGGATTTTATTTGATCGGAGCTTCAGTTTTAACTCTGATTTTTTTCATTTTCTGGGAGAGGAAAGTAGAAGTACCTATATTGGAGCTAAAACTGTTCAAGAAGAACAGGTTTTTCACGTTTGCTAATTTAACAGCTTTTCTTTTTTATACGGCTACATCCTCAACATCACTTTTGCTGAATTATTACCTACAAGATGTTCTCTATCTATCAGTATCCTTGGCTGGTGTGATACTTTTAGCTAGACCAATTGCACAAGCTATTTTATCTCCAATAGGTGGAAGACTTTCTGACAAAATAGAACATAGAACTATAACAACAATAGGTGTAGCAACAGGATTAGTTGGACTAGTAATGCTTGCTTTTGTTAATCAGAAAACACACATAGTTTTAGTAATTTTTGGTTTGCTTTTTGGTGGAATAGGGTTTGGCTTATTCTCTTCACCTAATGCGAATTCTATTATGAGTTCTGTTCCAAAGAAAATGTATGGTGTTACTTCAGCTTTAATAGGGACAATGCGAACAATCGGTCAATCTATTAGTTTAGGTTTTGCTACTTTACTGTTTTCAGTATTTCTTGGTCCTAATATTTCATCATCTGCTTTTCAATTTAAAACAGAATTTCTATTGCCTGTAATTCCATCAAACTTATCAATCTCTCAACATAGTCCTCTTCTATTAATGAGCATCAAAATAGCGTTCTTCGTAGCTGTTGGATTATGTATTTTAGCTGTTATTTCCTCTTACTTAAGAGGAAAAATTAACTTTAGAAACAATAATTCATTAAATCAAAAAAATGAAATTACCAAGAACTAAATTGGTGATCCTCTTATAATCTTCTTTTCAATTTGTTTAATATCTCGACTTTCATGTTTACCTAGAAAAACCTTCTCAGTCATGTCTAAGTCTCAAGATGAAATTTGGTTGAAAAACTTTCTATTAAAAGATAGTCTGTAAAATCTCTCTTATTTCTTCATCTCTCTCAGTTTTGAACAATTTTTCTAGAGAATATTTAGCATCCTCATTTTCAAGCATTACAAGTTTTTTTACAATTTCCTTGCGAATATCTCGATTAGCTTCTTTTAACACATAACGAGACAATTCATAAGCTATATTCTCTTCGTTTGCTTTTTGAAGAAGATAGAAAAGCAGAAGTTTTCTAGTCTCATTATCTGGTTTCGATTTAAGCAAAAGCAGAAAAGTATTTTGGATTTTATTATCATTAATTCTATCACTTAATGCCCTAATCAACCAAAGTTTAACTCTTTTGGATTTTTCGAAATATTTAACTTTATTAACAAAAACTTCTTGAATTTCAGTATCATAGATAATGGGTCTTAATCCCCATACAGCCCACAATCTTACTTTTGGAGAACTGTCGTCTAGTTTCCTAATTAATAATCTCTTAACTTCCGATTTGTCATTAAGATCGGCTAACAAGGAAACAGCTTTTACTCTACAGAGAGAATAAGAATCTTTGAAGGCAATTTCTTTGAGCAGTTCCTCTAAATCACTGTTTGGGAGGAGTTCAGTAATCTTATCAAATATCAGGACTCTATCTTTGTTCTTTCTTGTTTTCTCATACTCATTAAGAATCTCTTGAATTTCCTCTGATGATGTTACTATTATTTCTTCAGCTTGAATATCTTCAATATTAGTATCTAGAACTTCCTCTGATTCATACGTATCGATAATATTTGTGTCCTTGATTTCTAGATTTTTTTTCTTGTACTCACTTGATTTGACAAACTCTTCAGAATCTTCTTCTAATTCTTCTAAAAAAATCTCTACTTCATCTTCCTCTGAATTTGGAGTATGGTAAGTCAACTTCTCTCACATTCTTTATAACTTGGTGATTAAAAAAGCTATCATTTCATTGCGAAGAGCTTAAAAAAGAGAGATAAAATAGCTGTTCATGAGCAAAATAAAAATTGTAACAGAAGAAACAGGTCCAATAAAGTCTAATTGTTACCTTCTCTATGATGAAGTTGAGAAGAAAGCAGCTCTATTTGATGTAGGTGGGGAGATAAACCAAATTCTATCAATTATTGAAAGTGAACAATTGACTGTGGAGTATTTATTCTGCACTCATCTACATTTTGATCATGTGCTAGGTTTGGAGGACATCAGAGAGTTATTTCTTGAAGCTAAACTAGTATATAATGAAAGAGAAGAAAAAGTTCTCAAAAGTTTAGGCCCCTTTGCTAGAATGTTTGGTTTCAAATCGAAATCAATTGGAAAATGTGACATTTTTGTTAAAGATGGAGATACATTCAATGTGGGAGATATAGAAATTAAAGCGATTTTATCTCCTGGGCATACTCCAGGAAGTATCTGTTACTATTTCGATGAGTACTTGATTTCAGGTGATGTACTATTTAACAAGGGTATTGGAAGAACTGATTTGCCTGGTGGAGATTATGATACTTTGTTTCGATCAGTTATGGGTTTATATGATCTCCCAGATGAAACGAAAGTTTATCCAGGTCATGGACCAACCACCTGTATTGGCAATGAAAAACTAGAAAATCCTTTCATTTCAATAGATGAAAAGTGATGCAAATTACTCAGTCAGTATTTTTTCTAGAAGGTTCTGAATATCTTTAAAATTAGAAAATTCTACTAATCTTGGATTATTATGGAGTTTTTTGGCCAAGTCTTCATTTCTTTTAGCAATAATATAATCAGCTAACTTTTCGGATGGAAGGATGTCAGAAAGTCCATCACCTATGTAAACCACTTTATCATGTTCTTCTTTGATTTTCAATACTTGCGAATATTTACAGTTTGCACAATCATGTTCACAATTATCAGTTAGAAATTTTAGATGAATTTTATTATCAACTAATTCCATGTCATTAGCTTTTATTTCCAGCTTTTCACTTTCAATTCCATGATTCTCAAGAATTCTGGTAATATATGTATGAAAACCATCAGAGAGAATGATAAAAAAGATTCCATTTTTTTTAATCCAGTTGTAAAAATCTAAAAATGTGGGATCTATCTTTATTCTATCAACGATTTCGTATATTTCATCCATTGTTGTATGTTCAATCATGCTCCATTGCTTGATTAAGGCTGCTCTGGTACCAATTTCACCACTTATTACTAATTTGTCATAATACTGCCAGTCTTTAGTTGTTAAAGAAGTTAACATTTCTTTTCCTGTATCTGTCAAAGTTATAGTTCCATCAAAATCACAGCAAATCGCAATGTTCATTACATTAATCTTCAACAAGGATAAGAAAAGCTTTCCTATATACCTTCAAAATATAACATTTGGTTACTTATTTATATGTTGAAGTTATGTAATGCCATTAGGGTGCAATTTATCGAAACCTTAGATTCATTAATTGAAACTTCTATAAAACAAGGAACATCCTATACTGATGTACGTCATGGTAGAGTAGTTAACAAGAATATTATTGCTCAAAATGGTAAAATTGTAGATGAAAGAAATTGCATTAATTCTGGGTATGGGATTCGAATGCTCTCAGAAGGTATTGTAACCTTTACTTCAACTCCGAGAATTAGATTTGCAGAGAAAGAGATAAAGAAAGCAATTAGTGTTTCTAAGTTACTAACAAATTGGAAAAAAGGAATATCAGAACTAGCAGATGCCCCAATAGCTGATTCATCAGCTGTTAAGAAACCTAAGATTAATTGGGTAGATTTAGAAAATGAGGAATTTGAGGAGAAAATTAAAGATTTAGATTCTTTTATCAATGAGTTTTTGAAAGTGGATTGCAGTATAGAGACTGATATTCAGTTAATTAATTGGTCAGAAAAATTTAGAAATTCTGAGGGTACAAGAGTTTATCAAGAATATCCTTATGTGATCCTCACTTTAACAGGTAGATTATCTAAAAATGGAAACCAACTAAAATATTACAAATCCTTTGGTGGAATGGGGGGATTAGAAATTCTTCCTTTCGATAAAATGGAAGAAACACTAGGTTTTATTGAAACAATTAATAA
>JAGLOH010000540.1 GCA_023139025.1 Candidatus Heimdallarchaeota archaeon
CTTTTTGTTTATTTCTTAATAAGGTGAGAGCATGATCTTCAAAAAATTCAATAAATTCTGGTTTAATATTTTCACTTGCTCTAAGTTTAATTACAAAGTCTAGAGCATCGTTTTCACTTTTGAAAAATACTACATTAGACATTTGGGGTGTATCTTCTTTCAGCCATACATCAGTTTCAGTGATCGCACCAAATACTCCTTCTGAACCAATAAAAAGATCAATCAAATCCATATCTGGTTTGGTATACAGTCCAGCAGCATTCTTTGCCCCAGGCATTTTATAAGTTGGTAATTTTAAATCATAGTCTCCTTCAGCGGTTTTGATAATGAATTTTCCATCTATTGCATGATACTTCCCTCTAGGAATAACCAATACTTCTCCTGAACCTATAATTACCCGAATTCTTCTTATCCACTCTCTTGTGGCACCATATCTGAAAGAACGTGCACCACTAGCGTTTGCTCCAATAGTACCACCAATAGATGCTGTCATTTCAGTTGGATCTACAGGATAATAAAATGTATGCTCTTTTTCAAATTTCTCAACCCAATTCCCTTCTTGTGGAATACTTTGATCAGGTTCAAGTTTTTTTAACTTTACTATGTGATTTATTTCATTCAAAGAAATCGCTGGTTGCACTCGTAGAAACCATTTCTTAACATCTTCATCATAACCTAGGCCGATGACACTATCCATCCTCTCTAAAGAAAGAACAGCCCCACCAAAAGGAACTGCGCTACCGACAATTCCAGTTCGTGCAGCTGATATTGTGATCATAAGCTCCTCTTCTTTCATCTTTTTAATGAGCGCGACTATTTCCTCCTCGGAATTTGGGAAAAATAAATATTCTGCATGCCCTCCACTTATCTTGGATTCATCGACTAGATAACTTGGAAAGTCTTCTGAAATAATCATCTCACCTTTGACTGAGCGAATATTTTCAAATGGTACATCTTCAATTTGTTGAGCCACAATAACATTGTTAGTCAATAACTTGCTCCTCCTAATACCTTTTTCACTTAATCGTGCGTGGACAATAAGTGTATAAAAAAGTAATCAATTGTACATTTATTTAATGTAACTGCAATATCTTTAAATGCGTGTTTTTAGATGAACTGTCAAGATGGCCAAAATCAAAGTAATATACGGAACTGAATGGTGTGGTGATTGTACAAGAACAAAAAAGTATCTTGATAAAAGAGGTATCCCTTATGCTTGGATAAATGCTGATTCAAATGCAGAAGGGGCAAAGAAGATGGAAGAATTAAACAGAGGAGGAGGAAGAGTTCCAACAATAGTATTTGAAGATGGCTCAGTTCTTATAGAACCTACAAATAAAGAGTTAAAGAAGAAACTGAAAGAATAAGAAGAAAATGTTTTCTTTACTTTATTGTTTCAAC
>JAGLOH010000541.1 GCA_023139025.1 Candidatus Heimdallarchaeota archaeon
ATTTCTATTCCTATGATGTTAAATATGGCTACTTCTGGTCAATTAATGATAGGTCCAGATATTGGAGGATTTGCAGGAAAACCAGGAGCTGAGCTTCTTATTCGATGGTATCAAGCTGGATGTCTGTATCCATATTTCAGAAATCATACAATTAACAAGAAATGCTCTCAAGAGCCATGGACTTTTGGAAAGAAAGCAGAAGATATTATCAGAAAAACAATTCAATTAAGATATTCTTTGATGCTATATATCTACACAAGTGTCAGACAAACTTGCTTATCTGGCATTCCAGTTTTTCGAGCTTTATGGATAGATCACCCAAATGATCCAATAGCTCAAATTGCTGAATGGTCAGAAACTGAATATCTGTTTGGAGATAGTTTACTTTTAGCACCAATTCTTAAGAGAGGTAAAAGGAAACGAGATGTTTATCTTCCTCATGGAAATTGGTACAGTTTCTGTGGAGAACTTGTTTTTGAAGGTGGTAAAGTACATGAAATTGATGTTCCTTTAGATGTGACTCCATTATTTGTTAAGGAAGGTTCAATAATACCTTACATTGAAAAACCGATTCAACATACAGGAGAGATATACAACTCTAAAATTTCTCTTAGAGTATATCCAACCGTTTCTCCAACAGATTCTACAGCTGAAGGAGAGATCTATCTAGATGATGGAGATTCTCTTGAATTTTCAAAAGGAGACTATGAGATTGTTAAAATCCAAGGAGAAAAGAAAACAAAAGACACATGGTATTTCAAAATAAATCGAGAAGGAAAAAAGGGAAAATATATCGAATTAGGAGAAATAACAATTTTCGGTGAAGAAAAATCTAACTATCTAGTATTTGAAAAATAGAAACTTAATCAAGATGATTTAACGCCTTACGCCAAGTATATTTTTTGAAAGCTTCACCATATTTTGCAAATGCAACTCTTCCAATCATAAGCATTCCTGCAATCTTGAAAGCTCTAACTGGCCATTCACCATAAGCTTCTTCATAAACATCAAAGAATTTCATTATTCTATCTTGTTGGTGAGTTACATCAACATACACACAATTATCACTAGATGAATCTAAACTTATCAGTGGAGTATAAAGACTGATTGGTTTTCTATTAGGAGTTAAGTTTAAGTTGTCCTCATCATCATTATATCTAGCATAAGATATGGCATCTAGTGTAATATCATGAGTATATCTATGATCAGGATGTCCTGTACCAATATTATGTGATTTTTCCCAAGTAATAACAATATCTGGTTTAAGCTGTTTAAAAATACGTGCAAGTTTTTTTGCGTTTTCTACAGATGGAAATACACCAGAATCGGGTAAGTCAAGTAATCTATATTGTGCTCCCAATATTTTCTCAATTTTATTTACATGTCCTTGTCTAATCAAG
>JAGLOH010000542.1 GCA_023139025.1 Candidatus Heimdallarchaeota archaeon
TCCGGCGATATTGATTGACGATGATGTAAAAACGCGGTTGCTCTTTCAGATAATCAGTATTGGGATAGATTTTGAAATTATCAGAGAAATAATCTATAGGTTTACGATTACCTCATATCGTTTCTTCATCATTTCTTTGACCGACAGGACTATATTGCTGAACGGATTAGTAGTCTCAAATACTTCCCTTAGGATTTTCTTGGAAATATGATAATACATTTTTATCGTAGTGGATGGATCGGCATGGCCTAACAAAATCGCTATTGCCTTAATATTCGCTCCCTTTTCAATAGAGCACGTAGCATAGTAATGTCTCAGGGTATGAGGCGTATAGTTTGAAGATGCTGTTTTTTCTAAAAAATCCTTCATAACCTTTTGGATGTAACGGGGTGTAAGAACTTTTCTGTGCTGGTAGCTCACAAACAGGTAGGGACTTTCTATACCAAGTTCATCTCTGATCTTAAAGAACTCATTAAAGAGATTTTTTAGTCTGTCGATACCGAAGAAAATCAACCGTTCCTTTGCTCCCTTACCAAATATTTTAATTGTACATTCATTCCAGCTCATATCTTCTCTGTTAATGTTCAGAGCTTCAGAAATCCTCAATCCGGTAGCAGTAACGAGAGTAAAAAAAGTGAGATCACGAAAAAGCGAAAAATACTTTGCCTTTAATCTCTCATTGATTTCATCAAGAGTATTAAAAGTTTCTTTCAGCTCGCGGTATTCATCTTCTATTGTGTCAATAAATAAGTTCACCTCTTCGTCGGTCGGGATGGAAATGATCTTCTTTGTTGTTTTATATTTTTCAATCGAGGGGAGTTTCTTTTTGCTGACAATTTTTTTCTCAACAAGATAATTAAAAAATGACTTAAGAGTAGTAAGCCTGTGAGCTATAGTAACATCACTATTCCCTTTTTCTTTTAAATAACTGATAAAAAAGATAATGCATTTTTTGTCAGTAATCGAAATATTTGCTTCGAGGAGAAATTGAGCAAAAATAGTTAAGGCAATACGATAGGTCTCTGTTGTCGCCCCAGAATAATTCTTTTCAATTCTGATGTGTGTTAAAAAATCCTCTATGTATTTTTCTAAATTGTCCATTCCTCAAACTCCTTTTTACTGAAATAAAGCAAGGGATTGTTTTTTTCCCACACCTCTCTGAGCTGCTGTTCCTGGACTGTAAGGTAATATTTCATGGTAGTAGCCAGGGAATTGTGACCCATGATTTGTTTCAGGATCAGGGGATCAATACCTTTTTCTGCACAAAGACTGACAAATGACTTTCTGATTTGAGTTATGGTTAAGGTTTTTTGCGGAAACAGCTGCTGTTTGAAACTTTCGACTACACAAGAAAATCCTTGTTCTTTTAGAGGTTCAAGATGATTACTTAAAAAGAAAT
>JAGLOH010000543.1 GCA_023139025.1 Candidatus Heimdallarchaeota archaeon
GAGCATAAACATTTTTCTTTTTTCTAAGTAACTCTTCGATAGCCCTTTCTGCTAGTGGGTAATTTAGTAAAATCTCCTTTTTCT
This sequence comes from Candidatus Heimdallarchaeota archaeon, assembly GCA_023139025.1. GTDB lineage: Archaea > Asgardarchaeota > Heimdallarchaeia > Heimdallarchaeales > Heimdallarchaeaceae > UBA460. The sequence goes on from JAGLOH010000543.1 coordinate 85, forward strand.
CATTGTATGCTATAATTGACCCTACAAGTTGATCTAGATAGGATAAGGACCTGGGCAGTTTTTCTATCACTTGACTAAAATCATTCTTTGATGAACTAATGATTATCTCCATTTCAGATGTTAATTGTTTTCGTAAGGCAACGTTATTCTCCCAGGAATAGTCTTCGGTGAGTAGCAGACTTTCGATTGCTTTCTCATTACTAATTAACTCTTCGTGAACTATCAAAAAAATGTCTCTAGCAATGCTTAATGAAGCGTGCAATACCTCTCTTATAATAAGAATGTTCAGGACGTTTAGTGTCTTTTTTTTCATGCAATTTCTAATGTTTTCAGCTCTTCTCACAAGATCCATCAATTTCGAAAAATTCTGTCCTAGGACAGGTAACAATCTTTCGTTTTGAGTGCTTAGACTAGCTATTGAATTTAGAGATGTCTGAAGATATTCAATAGACTTGGAAATTTCAGTACTATATTGCTTTTGCCAATTATGAAGTGCTATAAAAAGAGCCTTTAAAGCAATCCATGAACCTGCTTTTTCGTCAAGTTTTTTTCTCGCAAATGTTATTGCTAAGCTTTTTTCAGGAAGATTTGGATCATACAAAGACCTAATAATGTCATAAGTTTGTTCTGCGACCTGTATGACTTCAGTGGTAAGAATTCTTCCTGTTTCCAATACGTCTCCAATTAAATCTATTCTCATTTCCAGAGGTAATTCTTTTTGAAAATCTGTTTTGATGGCAGTTCTGACTTCTAAACCAAGTTCCTCAAATTTTCGTATCCATGCTGAGAATTCACTATAAACGAATTTTTGATATTGTTCCAATGAAGCATCTAAGTCGATCATTAGTTTGTCAATTTCATTTCTGATATCCTTATCTACTTCATCGAATTTTTCGTTTAATTCTGATAGGTTATAGAAATTGTCTTGCACCTTTTTGATGATATCATCAAGTTTGTTTTTGTTTGTTTGCATTCTTCTATCAATAGAGCTAACATCTAATGGAATGCTACTCTTCACTTTGTTTAGTGACCAATCAATAATTTGTAGGCGTACTCTCTTTAGTTCTTGTGCCTTTTCCAAGACTATTTTTGAAACCTTTTCGATTTCGATATTTGTCTTGGGAGCATAATTAACCACAGCTGCAAATCCTGTTAACAGACCAGCCATAGAAATTCCGGCCAGAATCTGTAAAACGTTAACTTGAGTCCTGTATGCTAACGGGGTTTGAAGTCCAATTAATAGAAGAAAAAATAAACCAGTGGCACTAACGGATGTAATTACAGAAAGAATCATTTTACTATTTATTGTATGACT
>JAGLOH010000544.1 GCA_023139025.1 Candidatus Heimdallarchaeota archaeon
TAATCCCTCCAGAAAAATACCGTCCTTTTTACCGACCTAGTGGAAATCCTGAAATGATAAGAGCAGCTGTTGATATTTTAAAGAAAGCTGCAAGACCGATTATTATCTCAGGAGGTGGAACTATTGCCTCTGATGCTTCAAATGAATTAAAAAAATTATCAAGAACTTATCAAGTCCCCACACTTACAACAGTAAACGGATTAGGAGCAATTTCGATTGATGAGAAGACATACGCCGGTTCTTATCCATTATCTAGCACCTTTCGTAAAGCCGCTTCTGAAGCTGACGTTGTTTTATCGCTCGGATGTCGGTGGGATTATACAACCTTTTATGGTACTGATCCTATATGGAATCAGGATCAAAAAATCATACAAGTAGATATTGATCCAAAAGAAATTGGGAAAAATCGACCTGCAGAGGTTGCGATAGTTGGTGACATTAAAACTGCGATTAATCAATTGTTAGTATCAATGGAAAATAATCTTCCGAAAAATATGATTAGTATTTGGTCTCAATGGAACGACTATCTTCAAAAGGCCAGTGAAATCGATAGGAATAATATGGATAAAATTTTGAAATCTAACAAATTTCCTATGAAACCAGAACGAATGATTGTTGAAATCCTAGATTTTATCCCTCCAGATACTCTAATAGCAGTGGATGGAGGAGACATAGCATTATTTACTTATGGATTAATTTCTAATTTTCATCGAAATCCACGTAGTACTTTTTGCTCTATAGGAATGGGACATCTTGGTGTAGGATCAAGTTTTGCAATTGCCGCAAAATTAGCAAAACCTGATAAACCAGTTGTTTGTATTAACGGAGATGGATCATTCATGTTTAATGTTCAAGAACTTGAAACTGCTGTTAGGTTAAAACTTCCTATAATAATCTGTGTAGGAAATAATTGTGCGTGGGGAATGCTAAAGACATACCAGAAAAATAACATGAAGAAACGATATTGTGATGTTGACCTTCCTAATATTGATTATTCTCAAATTGCGAAAAGTTTTGGATGTTACGGAGAAAATATAGAGAAACCCGAGGATATTAAACCTGCTTTACAACGAGCTTTCGATTCTGGGCTCCCAAGTGTTCTTAATATAACGATCGCTTTTGAATCACCGCCAGCTGGGAAGTTTTTAGGAACCTACAAATCGAAAAAGGGATTATTCGGAGCAGTTTACTAGTTTTAATATATCTTATATTTTTCTAAATAAAATTGAAGTGAAATAAATTTTGGATGACAATAAATTTTTAGATGGTAAAGTAGTTCTCATAACTGGAGCTGGAAGCGGGTTTGGAAGAGAAATGGCAATAATATTTGCCAGCAAAGGGGCAAATTTAGTATTAAATGATATCAACATGAAGGGTCTTGAAGAAACGCGTGATTTAG
>JAGLOH010000545.1 GCA_023139025.1 Candidatus Heimdallarchaeota archaeon
TTTCTGAAGTTAATTCATCTAATACTATTTGTAAAAGAGGAATTTCAGGTTCTCTCATTGAAAAACGACTAGACATTTCCCCTACTAGTGAATCGGGGCCACAACAAAAAACTATAAGCTGAAGAATACCATCTACAGTTTTACTCTCAATGAAGTGCATTACTGTACCTAAAAGCTCTCTTTCATGATCGAAGAACATATTATAATCGAGTTTTTCCATTTGTTTTTCTACAAGTGATCTAGGCATTTGTTCTGAAGTAATTAAATCTGTATTATTCAATTGCAAGATTCCACGTATATTAAGAGATGCTAGTTCATCATTAATTAAATAAGGATGCCCAACAAGTGCTATTTTCAAACGATCTTTTCCATTCTCCTGGGAAGAAATTTCGTTGAGATATACTTCTGAATTTTCCCATTTCTTCAGTTTTTCTTCTGAAATTAATAGTTCCTTCCTATGGTTTTCATAAGCTGAAAAAGCTCTCTTTCCAGCTCTAAGTATTTTAATAGGATTACGAGTAAACTTGAAACCAATTGACAAAATGATTCTAATGATTCTGCGTTTCCCATGACCACTTTTAGCTTTATCAAAAAAAGGCATTATTATTTCCGGTAGTTCAGGAAACATAGATTTTAGTACTTCTGCTAAAGCAATAAATTTTGGACAGCCTCCGTTGAGTTTATGATCACTTGCAAATCTCGGAATGAACAAATAATCAACATCATCAGCTAGTTCTAAAGTATGTCCAAAAAAGAGTTTAGTGGAATAACAATCTTCTTCTGGAGCACTATTAACTGAAACATCTTTTATCTTCTTATTTGTTTCTGGTGAAGTCACTACCTCTACTCCTAGTTCTTCAAAAAAAGTGATCCAAAGAACTGAGAATTTGTAATAAAGTAAAGCCCGAGGGATCCCTACTCTATATTTCATTTATTCCACTTCATACTTAATTCTATATCATTAAAGCATTCTTTAGCAATAAGTTCAAAATATCATTTTTACTTTAATCTTATATCAAATCATACTTTACAAACTGATTTTAAAAATGTTCACGTAGACAACTTTCATTTGTATTTAATCAGTATTAGACACTATGAAGATTGATAAATTAAAGTTGATTATAAATCTGGTTGGATTTTTCATAGCTTAACCATATTTGTTACTTGATTGATAATTTCTTCAACTAAAGCATCTGTCAAGATTTTCCCTTTTTCTTTAGTTGCTAGAGAAGGATCACCAAATATCCAAGGTCAACAGATGGTTTTATAGGGGAATCTTTTTGTCAAAGAAATAATAAGACTTAGTTTTGTTAGTGAAGAGAACAGAGCGATAAAACCTAAATAGATTCTAACTATCGATTACTTTGATCTACACTTTTGATGAACTTAATTAGACC
>JAGLOH010000546.1 GCA_023139025.1 Candidatus Heimdallarchaeota archaeon
TACTAAGTTTCTTTTCCAATTCTTCGAGTTCTTTCTTTTTTCTGGTTAAGTTTTGGTTTGCATCCTCAAATTGATTTTGACTTTCAATTGCTTTAAACCAGACTAGTTCTCTTTCAAGAACCTCATATCTTTGTATGAGTTCTCTTTTCATCTGTATTCTTTCAAAGTTCTCCCTAAGTCTTTCTAACCTGCTCTCCTCTTTTTCTAATTGCATAACTAAAGGTGAGTGCTCCCTTTCCTTCTCTTCTACTTTTTTCTTCGAGTTAATATAGCTAGTAAATATTTCTTTAAGACCAGTTGCAACTAATAAACTATCCAATTTCTTATGAGGAGAACCATCAGCAAAAGAACTGAGATATCCTTCTTCTGTGAAATTAAGCATGGTATCCTCGAATATCCCTATGTTCTTCATTAAATTCTGAATCTGTCTTTTAGTAACAGATATTCCCTTACCTTTCATGTTAATTACTTTTCTTCTGATATTACCTTCACGATTTATTTTCACATCGATTACAAAATAATCCTTCTCAATAAATGGTATGAGATCAGGATCAGAAGTTGTGAATATTCTGTTATCACTAAGTTTGGGATTATTCAGTTTAAGTTGGATTTGAGAGTAATTATCAAAGGGACCTATAATCTCTTTATACGTACTCAAAGAGATTCTATTTGGAACATGACCAATTGCCAAAATCAGAGCTTCTAAAATCTGTGTTTTGCCACTACCATTGGCACCTGAAATAACAACAATTGGAACTTCAGACAGACACAATTCAGTAGACTTATGCATCTTAAAATTATATAACATAAGACTATCAAAAACATATAAATCTGAATTGGTTACAACTGTAGTTGCCATTCAGTTCCACTCTTGGAATCTAGCGACAAATCACTATTTAAAACAAGCTATTACAGAATAAAAATAAAAGAAAAAGAAAAAGAAAAAGTTATTTTTTAAGTTTCTTTCTAATACTGGTAGCAACTGCTGTAACAAATATAGCACTGATTGACCAGAAGACCATATCGTATGAACCTATTCTTCGAGTATGTGTTCCACCAGTAAATACATCAGCTCCTGCGGAAGAACCAGTTTGAGTTGATTCTCCGTAATCTTCCCAATCTTCTTCATCTTGAGCTGATCCATCTAATGCATACATTAGAGGAGCATCTGCTTCTGCAGCTGTATCTACAACGTCATTTCCCACATCGCTTGCGAATCTACTATCATAGACCACAATGATACCAGGAATGTAACATCCATTACTCGTTAAGAAGAGCCATCGTATAGTTAAGGTTACTTCTTCACCAGGCAAGAGTGTTATTCCTTCAAAAAGTATTACTCCAACACCTAAGTGTGTTGCATTTGTTGTATATCCTTCTGTGGTAATTT
>JAGLOH010000547.1 GCA_023139025.1 Candidatus Heimdallarchaeota archaeon
ACTACTTTAGGCTTACACCAAGACTTGCGAAATTAATAGGTTTGGAAATCTTTGTTTTTGGAACTTTTATTGCTATTTGTGTAGTGATTAGTGAAGGGATTATGAAAATACCTGATTCCCCAAAACCAGGATTAAATTTCTTGTTTGCAGCATTGAAAGTAGGGATTAGTCTGCTCTTAATTGGGCTATGGCTAGGTGTATGGTATTATTTAACAAAAAGACTCATGAAAAAGGATAGAAAAAAGAATGAGGAATAAGAAGAAAATGAATGAATCTTACACTTTAGTCTCTAAGAGATATAGTCTTTTCTTCAAATTATAGAACCTTTTAGAAAATTCTAAACTTGAAATATCGTAATCTTCAAATTGTTGTTCAATTGCGAAAAGTTCACTTTCAACATTCAGAATCTCGTCATCAAGGTGTTTTTGTTTTTCTTGTTCCAAAGCTCTGTTAGTAAGATGTTGAGATTTTTTGCTTTTAATTTCATTCAAGATTCTTTTCTTATCTTCGAGAATTACAACTAGTTGCTCTTTCTGTGTAATTATTGGATTAAGTTGTTCTTGAGAATCTACAGTTTGAGGTTTTTCTTCAATACATCTTGCAGGAACTTTTGAGAAGAGTCTTAGTAGTTCCACTATAACTTGGAATAAGCGATAGCTGTCTCTCCAACGTGCTAACATTCTCATCTCGAGAACGCCTTCTGTGGTCATATTTGGATGAGTGATTGGACTAAGAATTTGAACTACTGGTGGAGATTCGGGATAATTTTCTGGTAATTTTATTTCAACATCTACGAATATTTCTCCTTCATTTGTGATTACTGGAACAAAACCTTTCCAAGTTGTTAGATCACCATCTTTTGGCTCGAAAGCATAAGCTCTCTCCATTACAAGACTATATTCTTTTGCTAGGACACTATCTGGAATAGGCATATTTTACACCTTTCTTTCGTTATTCTATTTCACAAGGACTTATTTATAGATTCGCTTTCAAATCTTCAATATTCTATCTCATCTCTAAATTTTTAAATCGGCTCAATTGTTTATTTTTAATGACTCGAGTAGCTGTGATTAATCAGGAGAAATGCAGACCCGATAAATGTGGGCATCTATGCTACAAAGTTTGTCCTTCTGTTCGAGCGGGAAGAGAAACTATTACTTTTGAACCCCCTAGCAATAAAGCTGTTATTCATGAACCATTATGCTCAGGGGTTGCAATTTGTGTTAAGAAATGTCCTTTCCATTGTATTACTGTTGTTAATCTTCCTGAAGAATTAGATAAAGAGGTTACACATAGATATGGAATAAATGGATTCAAACTTCACAGATTACCAATGCCAAAACTAAGCAAGGTTATTGGTTTAGTTGGACAAAATGGTTCTGGAA
>JAGLOH010000548.1 GCA_023139025.1 Candidatus Heimdallarchaeota archaeon
TAAATACTCCTGGTCAGAACATATATCTAGAAAGATGATTAGAAGAGGATTTGGAAGAGAGCCTTTGATTGATGTGATAAGGAGACATGGATTCAAGATAGACTGAAAAGAAGAGATATTCAAAAAGTTAATCAAGTATAGCGTTGAATTCTTTCTTTAGCTTAAAGAGTTGATTTTATTCTAAATCAGAAGTTTTAATTAACAAATATTCATTTTTCTTCTATCAAGTGAAGTAGAATGCCCTTTATCCAGATTTACATTGGACAAAACGAAGATATTCCTGAAAAATTCCATGAGCAGTTTTTCGCTTTAAGACAACTGTGTGATGAGGAATGGAATGGTTTTCTTCCCCCTTCATTGGATTATTACAGAAATTTCTGGACCATTCCTCGTGAGAAAGGTTCTGCTAAAATGAAAGCAATAGCTGTGGATGAAGATAACTTAGTAATTGGTTTTGGAGTTATATTTTGGAACACTATGTATGATAATTTAGACAGATCATGGTTCAGACTATATGTTTCTCCAGAAGAAAGAAGGAAAGGAGTAGGTTCAAGAATTCTCAAAGAACTGGTAAAATCTTTACCCAAAGAAATCAAAAAGGTTGGAGCTGATGCACCTAAGCATTCTCCAGGGGAACATTTCTTACAGAAATTTAGTAGAAAACATAGTTATGAAGAAGTCATCATAATGGGTGATTTGGAAGAAGTTGATCTCAATGATGTTGAAAAAGAAGCGAAGAGGCAAAGAGAACTGGCATTAAGTAAAGGATATCGAATTGTTCGAGTTGATGATGGAGATTACAAGTCTCATTTTGATGAAGAGGAGTTTGTGAAAATTGTTGAACAAATTTGGAATGACATGCCTAAAGAAAACTTGACAGAAGAGGATATGAATATCACTGTAGACCGTCATCAAGCGATTGTTGAGAGAAATAAAAAAGCTGGACAAGAGTATATTTCATTTGTAGCAGTACATGAAGAGTCAAAGAAACCTGTAGGTTACACAACAGTTGCAATAAACAAATATCAACCTGCTATTGCATGGCAAGATGATACAGGAATAATTCCTGAGCACAGAGGAAATGGTTTAGGATTAGCTGTAAAATATCAATCACTATTAACTCTACTGAAAGAAACTAAAGCAAAGTATTGGAGAACAAGTAGTGCTCAAAGTAACAAATACATGCATAGAATTAATGAAATTCTGGGACATAAGGTTTGGCAGAGTGAACCAGTTTATGAATTCGAGAGAAAGATTGTCGAAGAACTTCTTTCTGGTTTATGCGTTTAAATCAGAAAACACTATCACAAATGACGTTACTTTTCTAAATACTCTCTGGATTTCTATTCTTCTTTTAGCATTTCTTAAAAGAAGAAAAAA
>JAGLOH010000549.1 GCA_023139025.1 Candidatus Heimdallarchaeota archaeon
TGGAGAATGGTAAAGTAGTTGGTGTATTTGCTAAGAAAGAAGATTCTGAAATTAGAATAAAAGCTGAAAAAGGTGTTATTCTTGCAGCTGGAGGTTTTCCACACAATCTAGAAATGAGAGAAAAATACCATCCAAAACCTATAACAACCGAATGGACAACAGCACATTCTGGGAATACAGGCGACGCGATTTTATCAGGAATGAAACATGGTGCAGCTGTTGATCTTATGGATGATGCTTGGTGGGGACCCTCATCTGCTCCCAAAGACGAACCACCTTTCTTCCATGTTGGAGAACGAGGTTACCCTGGAGGAATTATGGTTAACAAAGCAGGTAAGCGTTTTACTAATGAATCTGCAAGTTATGTAGTAGTTGTACATGATATATATGAAAAACATTCAGACGAAATACCTCATGTTCCGTGTTATTTTATCTTTGATCATCGTTTCAAATCGAAATATATGTTTGGATTGGCTTTTCCAGGGATGAAGTTTCCTGATAAATATTATGAGAGTGGGTATGTTAAAACTGCTGAAACATTGGAAGAGTTAGCTAAGAAAATCGAAATTAATGCACAAAATCTTAGTGATACAGTTGAACGCTTCAACGAATTTGCTAGAGAAGGAAAGGATCAAGATTTTGGTAGGGGAGATAGTGCATATGACAATTACTATGGAGATCCAAAAGTTAAACCCAATCCAAATCTATATCCTATTGAGCAATCGCCATTTTATGCTGTAGAATTTGTTCCTGGAGATTTAGGAACCAAAGGAGGTCTTGTTACTAACGAACATGCTCAAGTTTTGCGAAAAGATGGATCAATAATTGAGGGATTATATGCAGTTGGTAATAGTTCATCATCTGTTATGGGAAACAGTTATCCCGGTCCTGGTGCAACTGTAGGGCCTACAATGACTTTTGGGTATGTTGCAGCAAAGCACATATCGGAAAAGAAACAACACGTATAAGATTCAAAAACTTACACTCTTCTACTTTATTTCCTTTTCTTCAAACTATTCCAGATAACACAGAAGTCTGTACTTGAATGAATGTTTCATTTCATCATAAAACTATTAGATAATATCTTGCTTTTGAATAAATTCATTCCATTGAAGTAACTGGTTATGGAGTCTTGATTGTTGTTGATTGATTTTCTCCGCAAGTTGAACTAAACCTTCTTCATCAGCCAGGTCTCTTGCTTCTTCTATAAGCGCTTTAGCTTTCTTTAGGTCTACATCAGCTAAAGAATAGATGTTTTTTAACCAGATAGTATGAAGTCTAATGTTCTTCACTTCTAATCTTAGAATATATGATAATGATTTTTGCTTGTTAGCTATTTCCTCTAATTTATTTGTATACTTTTCAAGCTCATCCATT
>JAGLOH010000055.1 GCA_023139025.1 Candidatus Heimdallarchaeota archaeon
ATATCAAACATGATTTCTGAGCCTAATCCAATAATGAATCCCATGATAGCAAAATAAATTGTAATAGGTTCAAGAAATGAATCAGAAATTAGTGAACCAAACAAGATTGTGGCTGAATAACTACCTGCAATTAGAAGATTCTTAAATAGAAAAATTCTTTTCAAACCAAGACTATACAAATAGAATATTGGGATACTTATAAGAGTAAAAATCATCGCTGTAAGATTCAAGAAGATTGATAAAATAACTACAATAACGAAGAATAATATCGCAGTATATAGAGCTGTTTTTCTAGATATTAAACCTAATACTATTGGACGGTCTTTCCTCTGATTTTCTTCATCAATTTCAAAATCGAAATAATCATTGAGTGCAAAAGAACCTGCTGCAGAAAAGAAGATGATTAAAAATGCAATTAGAAATTCCCACTGAAAACCAGTTAAATCTTCAGCTAAAATGCCAGAAACAAATAGTCCAATGGTTGCAAATAAACATATTTCCACACGAATCAGCTTAAAAAATCCTTTTAGAATGCTGATCATATTATAAAAAACCTAAAGAGAATTTTAAATTTAACTCTCAAAAAAACAATTCTAGAAAAAATACAAACTCATTGCTGATATGAATAATTGCAGGGAAAGATAAGAAAGAATATTTACAAATATTCAGGTTTTAGAGAATATTTTAATACTGTTATAGTATATTTTATTAATGTTAAAGACTATTCTTTAGTTAATGTTAAAAGATATAGTTATCAATGTTAAACAGAATAGAAACTTCATTCTAATACTATGTCTTATATTTACTTGTAGTTTTACTTTAACTTTATCTAAAGGCAGTGTAGATTTAGAATTATACGAGAAATGGAGGTATGAGAAAAGATCTTACATACTAGGTATTTTGGATTTAAATGCTGATGGACTGGATGAAATCCTAATTAATTCCCCAGATGAAAACTCTCTGGTGTGTTTGAATTATGCTGGTGAAGAAATTTGGAGATATCCAATCTTAGAAAATCCTTCTCTTGTTCATGGAAATCTTAGCATGGATATTTGTAGTGAGATAGTTGTAACATCTACAATAAGAAAGCCTATACAGTCTACATTAATTAGTTGTCTAAATTATAAAGGAGATTTACTATGGGAGAAGACAATTGATTTTGATATTCTAGAACCTTTAGATATTCTAGATTTCGATAATGATAATCAAAAGGAAATTGTTCTTATCGGAGAAGAAAGTGTTTATACTTTTGATGAAGTAGGTTCAATTAAATACCTAGCAGAGCTAGGAAATGAAATCATACAGGATTTATATTATCATTACGCAAGAGAATTACCTTTGATTATAGATTACTTGAATGATGAAGTATATGATCTTCTTTTCAAAATTGATGATTCCTTTTTATGTTATAACCTGACTGGTTATTTGTTTTGGAATTACACCATTGTTGAACCAGGTTCGGAAGATAGATGGGTTAAACTTGGACCTGTAGCATCAGATTTTACAGGAGATGGAGAAATAGAAATTTTTTGCTTGTATCTTGTTGAGGAGAGTAAACTAGAAGCAATCAAAGTTCTGCAATTAAACACTTCCGGAAGTGAAATTCTAAAAAAAGAAATTATATTCACATTCTTTTGGGACAAAATTACTTCTTTAAGAGATGTTAATTCTGATGGAATTCTAGATTTTGTAATAGTCTCTCATCAAGATGGACTTCACTGCGTATCTGTTAATAGCAGTCTAGTTTGGTCAGATAAAGAAATTATAGATTGGTGTTGTCCAAATATAGACTTATTGATTTTTGATTTATTTGGAGATAACCGAACTGAAATTATCGCTAACATGTACAATGATCCTGAAGGAATCACAATACTAGATTCTGAGGGAAACTTGCTTGAAGAGGGGCTTTATCCAGACAATAAATGGAGAATAAAAGCTTTTATGGATTTTGACCTTGATGGTTTCAATGATTTTCTTTTGGAAGAAAATGGGAGAGTTTGTTGCTATGGAATCATAACAGATAAATCCAAGTTAACAGAAAGAGGTTATGAATTCAATTCATTAATTCAAAATTACAGATACATAGATCAAGACTTTGATTATCTAAGTGATATGCACGAAACTATCTATAATTGTTCAATTTCAGATTCAGATACTGATAATGACAAATTCCTGGATGGATGGGAGTTAAATGTTGGACTAAATCCCTTACTTGAAGATAGTAACTTAGATTCAGATAATGATGGTCTTTCTAATTTTGAAGAAATCTCTGAATACCACACATCTATTTTCCTATCGGATTCAGATGGTGATGGGATTTCTGATATAAACGATAAAAACGAAATAAAAACATTAGGAGAAGCAAGCTTTAACATTTTTTCAGTTGTTGTTTTAAGCTCAGTTATTGTTATTTTAGTTATCACTAGAGTTAAAAAGAAAAATTTTGAGGTGAAGAAAATTGATAAGCAATAGAATCTTTAGGAATATTTTAGTAGCCTTTCTTACAACACTGTTACTCTTAACATTGGTATTGGAAAATAATATTGTCAAAGCTAATCCACTGCCAGTAGACTGCACACTGGAAATTGGAGGTTTATTACCTTCAAACATTTCTATTAATTTACAAATGCAAGAAGCGGATGTTAGTATGATTATTGATGCTTCAGAATATCCTAATTTATTTAAGGTTGAATTTTATGGAGCATATAAATTTTACAATCCTAATGAAACAACAGAATTGCTAGTTGGAGCCCCTTTTATGGTTGATCATTTCTTCCCATATTTTAACTTCTATGAACATATAGAACCGAATATTGAGATTGTAGTAAACGAAGTAGAAGTTAACAATACTATCTATCACTTCAGTGACCTTTCTGGATGGGAAGAATACATAAATGAATATCAATTTTACAGAATATTCGCTCTAGCAAATGTTACGTTTGAAAGTAATTTAGTTACGAATCTTGAATATAGATGGAATTCAACAATTGTAAGATACGACTCTATGAGTGCTTTATCATTTTACTATGATGTTGCTACTGGGAGAGCATGGTCAGGAAACATAACTGAAACAGTTACTATGAGTGTCTTTGGAATACAACCTGATCTATATACAGACTATCAATATGGATTATTATCTAAAAGCTGTATCATAGAGAAGATACCTGGTGGAAAAAACTATTCTTGGTTATGGGAAAACGAAAGGATTTCTGACTTTTATGTTGGAATAGAATATGATTTTCGATTAGTTAAGACAAATACAGCTTTCTACAGTATAATTAATGGAATTCTAATTCTAGGTGTAGTTATATTATCAAAAAGAAAGAAAAAAGAAAGAAATAAGTAATCACTTATAAGGAATTCCTAGTTTTTCACTTACTCCATCAAGCATCTCTACAACCATTTTATCGAATGGAAATTCTGGACCCCAGCCCCACTCTTCACGAGCAGCACTATCATCTAAGCTTTGTGGCCATGAACGTGCAATAGCATCTCGGAAATCAGGTTTGTAAGTGATCTCAAAGTTAGGAATGTATTCCTTTATTGCGTTAGCTAGCTCTTCAGGTGTAAAACTCATTCCAGTAACATTGAAAGAACGATGTTTGAGTGTATCATCAGGTGCTTCTATTAGGTCAAAAGTACATTTGAGACAATCACTCATCATCATCATTGGTAAGCGAACATCTGCACCAAGGAAACATTCGTACTTCTTGTTCTTGAGCGCTTCATAAAACATAAAAATTGAATAATCAGTAGTTCCGCCGCCAGGTTCTTCAGGTGAAAGAACACCTGGATAACGCAAACTTCTGAAATTCAGACCATATTTCTTGTTATAGTATTCACCCATTAGTTCAACATATACCTTTGAAATTCCATAGATTGTTGTTGGTTGCATTATAGTATCATTTGGAGTATTCACTAGCGGAGTTGTAGGTCCGAATGCAGCTATTGATGAGGGTGCAAACAGCTGTTCTAGATTTAATTCACGTGTTGCTTCAAGCACATTGTAAAATCCTTCAAAATTTATTGCATGTGCTAGTTGTGGATTCTTCTCTCCTGTAGCTGATAAAACTGAAGCATTATGCAAAATAATATCAATATCATACTCAACCAATAGATTTCGTAGTCCATAGTGATCTCTCACATCTAGCCTATGATAAATTACATCTAATTCTTTGAATGTAGGATTGATTTTCTTTCTTCCTGTAGCAATAACGTTTTCCTTTCCATACCGTTCTAGCATAGCTGGAATAAGATCCATCCCTATTTGCCCATATGAACCTGTTACAAAATATTTTTTCATTTTAGTTCACCTTATAATATAAAACCAAACGAAAAACGAATATTAAAAATCTATTGCAATGGTATTAGAATCTAAATAAAAAGAAATTAAAAAAAGAAAAAAAGAGAAGAGATTAGTGAGTTAGTTTCCTTTTCCTTCTAAGTGCTAGATAGACAGCAGCAGAAAGAGCTCCTAGAATTGGTATCAGAGTTATTGCACTGAACTCAGGTATAATGACTGCTTCTTCAATCTTCCACCAGCAATCTAATACTTGAACAATTCCTGTGACGACATCAGTAACTATGAAATAGACATCATACCAACCGTCGTTTACGAACATCCAATTGACATAGAAACTATACGTTGTCATCGACAGTACCAATTTCGTCTCATTATGAGCTATCCAAGAGTCAGCTCCTTGGACTATTTTTACTACTAGATTCAGATTCTTATCTATTGAATAGAGATTACCTACTCCAAATTGCATAAGGTAGTTTACTCCTGTTTCTCCATAGTAACCCTGTTCAATCCATATGTCTAGCCAACCATCTTCATGGATATACCAACGGCATTCAGCTATCCAAACATTTCCTGTTTGTACTTCAACTACTACAAAGTAGATATGGAATATTCCTGGATTCATGAATATATAACTCAGGTTCCCTATGAGTAATTGATAAGATAGTAAAACCAAGGAATCTGTAAATAGTATAACAATTCCGTAACCCGTATCTATTCTTACTTCTACGTAAATTGGTACATCATAACTATAGTAGCTCTGTGCGTAGAATTGCATCCATACTTCTTGGCCTACAACAGCTTCATAGTCCTGAATTATCCAGACATCAATAAACCCACCATAGATATTCCATCGACAATACTTGACCCATTGAAAACCTGATGCATTATCTATTACAATCAAGGTTACAGTGTAAAATCCTGCGTAGAGGAATGTGTAAGGCAATGTGAATGTGTAGATGCCATTAGCTGGAATTACCACCGTAGTATCAAAATAAACCATAATAGAATCCGTACCATCACTTATCCATACTTCAACTGTTAAATCCATTTCAACAGAGTAATAGTTTACTATCCAAAATTCCATAAGAACCTCTTCACCAACTGAAGCTTCCAAATCTTGTACAATCCAGATGTCAAGATATTCTGCATAGATCCACCACCAACAATATTCTATCCATACTAGTCCCGTATCTACTTCCGTTACAATTAGTATCACATCATAGTAACCTACTACATCAAACATGTGCCAGAGTTCAAGGACATAGAATGAAAGTGCACTGATAATTACTATTTCGTAATATAGATGAACATAATTTACTCCATCGAAAATGAGTATTTCAACACTTACAGTCTTCTCTGCTGCGAAGTAATTATAGATTTCAAACATCATCCAGAGGTCTTGATATAGTAATCCATAGTATTCCTGGTAAATAAATAGTTCAAAATATCCCCAATAGACGTACCAGTAGCAATAATCTACATAAAATATACCTGAGAATAAATCGATAACAACTATTTTTACATCCCAATAATCAGCATAAAGGAACACCCAGTATACCGTAAAGTTATACACTTCTCCAGGAGCGATATCCGTAGTCTTTTCATATATCAGGATGCTATGTGTTGCATTAGCTATCCACACTTCAATAGCTATATCTCGATCAACTGCATAATTGCTCATGACCCAACAATACATAATTGCTTCTTCAGAAACGAAAACTTCGTATTGTTGGTAAATCCAGACATCTATGAAACCTCCATAGATCCACCATCCTTCTAGGCAATATTCTCTCCACGTAATATCGAATTCCGAAACATACACTTCAACATAGAGTTCCCAAAATCCTTCATAGATGAATGTATAAAAGATTTCGTCCGTAAAAAACGTCCCAGCATTTATTGTCACAAGAACGTTGAAATATAGCTCGAAAGTATGTGTTCCGTTTGTAATCCAAACAGAGACGTCAGTCTCAATATCGATAGCATAGTAATTGTAAACCCAAATCTGTATTCTTTCTTCCACGCCAATATAAGCTTCATAGTTTTGCTCAATTATAATATCTATGAATCCATCATAGACTTCCCAGTAGCAGAAGTTTAACCATACAATTTGAGTAACAATATCGGTAACTTCTAGAATCACATCATGGTGTCCTCCTATTGCAAACGTCCAATAGACAATGATTATCAAAACATCATAAGCAGCCACCCACGTGATTTCTACATGTATTTGTACAGGACCCGTTCCGTCATCTATTAATAATTCAATATACAATTCTTTAGCAATAGCATACCCATTGTAGATGTATATCTCAATTTTAATTTCTATTCCGACTTGTGCTTCGTAGTCTTGATAGATGTATATTTCTAAATAACCATCAATAACTTCCCATTGACACTCAGTTGTAACTTCTTGTTGATGTGTTATATCCATCACTTTGAGATTAGCTAAATGGAAACCTACTAACGTGAAAACATGAGTAACATTAAACACATATTCCAGGTAAGGATAGAGTACTCTCGTTTCTTCATAGATGAGAAAAACACTACCATTATCATATTGAATCCATACTTCTATTTCTACATCAATTTCAATGCCATAAAGACTTAGCACATGACACTCTATCAAGGCTAAGTCATACACCGTTATCACAAAATCTTGAACAATCCATATTTCGATTGTATCTTCCGTGTCTTTCAATCCCACTTCATTTTGTGCCGGTTCAGTCACTACTTGTTGCACTTCTTGATTAGAGGGATCTTGATTGTAATTTAGAGCTTGTGCAGCTTGATTAGATCCCACAATCATTGAAAATGTCAAAAGTAGAATAATGAATGTTGTTTTCATTAATTTTCGTCTGTTCATATAAATACACACCTGTTCTGTGAGTATAACTTACTATAATGAAATGTTATATATATCTCTTTCCTCAAATCTTGTAGAAACCGACAAAATGGGTTTAGATTTTAATATAGATATATTTAGAATATTGCTCGATAAGGTGTATTTTTTCTGAACACCCCCCAATCATCATCTTAGCTAAACATCGTTCATTTAAATAAAATTACAATCATTATCTTCTTTCTTCACTTTGTCTATTTAAAAATACTATAGAAAGTATTAAAAAAGCCTTTGAGAATTCCACATATCTGTGAAAACTCATGGTCGTATAAAGTGGTTGGGAGATTGTAGATGCAGACTAGAAGTTCAAAAATATTATCTTTTGATAAGAGAGGTATTCCTTTAGTTGTGATAGGTTTACCTCAAGCAGGCAAAACTTCTTTAGTCAGACGTATCAAAACTGGAGAGTTTTTAGAAACTATACCAACTCTTGGAATGCAATTTGAGACCGTAGATGTAGGAGATGCTCGATTTGATCTTTTTGATCTGGGGGGGCATATTAGCTACAGACAGACAATTTGGGAAACGTATACAAGATTGGCATATGGAGTGATTTTTATCATCGATTCAGCTAACCCTGATCAATTTGATTTGGCTAAAGAAGAGTTCTGGAAAAGCATTGATCTCAAAGAATCTGCTGATCAATTTACTATTCTATTCCTATGCAATAAATCAGATTTGGAAGAAAGTGTTGATCTCGAAACAATCATCAATCATCTTGAACTCTTCAAACTTGCTGAAAAAGAAAATGCTTCCTATCAGTTTTTCAAAACCTCTATGAAAACCGGATATAATGTAGATGATGCTCTTCAATGGCTAGTCAATAATGCAGCTAAAGTTGTCGCTAAAAGGAATATTGATCCTCATATGTTCATGCTTGCAGACATAGAAGGTTTTCCCATTTTAGAAATCGACAAAATGGATTTAGAAGAAGATCCATCATTATTAGCTGGCTTTTTGTCAGCAATTGAGAGTTTCAGTCAGCATATTTTTGGCAAAACAGGAGTTCTACAATATCTACAATCTGGTGATTACAAGTATATCATTAAAACAGAGAACGAATATATTTATTCTTTAATCATCCATGATACGGATAGTCAAGAGGAAGCCAGGAGATTATTGGACCTTATTAGTGAGCAAGTTCAAGACATGTCCGATTTCGGCATACTAGAAAGTATTGTTACTAAGATCCTCAAAATCGATCCTTCTGAGTACATAATGAGAAAGGGTTTTACTTGAAGTCAAAAGGGAAAAATTAAAAATCGACTAATTAACTCTCTTCTTGAAAACGATGGTACAACACTTCTTTTATCCTGAAACCATTGCAATTGTTGGAGCTACAGCTGATCCAAAGAAATTTGGTAATGCTGTTACTGTTAATCTTGTTAATAATGAAGGTTTGAAGAGTGAATTATTCCCCATCAACCCTAAATCAGAAGAAATATTAGGCTTAAAGAGCTATTCTTCAGTTCTAGATGTTCCAAAAGACATCGATTTAGCCATAATTCTTGTTCCTTCAAAAGCTGTTCCCATAGTCGTTGATCAATGCATTGAGAAGAAAGTCAAGAGAATCATTATTGTCTCAGCTGGTTTTGGAGAAATCAATGAGGAAGGAAAAAAAATTCAAGAAGAAATGGCGAGGAAAGCAACTACAGCAGGTGTTAGGATTATCGGCCCCAATTGTGTTGGGATTATGAATGTCGATATCGGCATGAATGCTTCCTTTGTAATAACACCCCCTCAAGGCAATGTTAGTATGGCCACTCAATCAGGAAGTTTTGGTGCTGCATGTCTTTATGAAATGGAATGGCAAGGAATGGGTTTCTCAAAATTTGCTAATCTCGGGAATATGACTGACATCAATTTGACAGATTTAATCCAATACTTCAAAGATGATAAAGCAACTCAAGTGGTTTGTATCTATTTGGAAAATGTTGTGGATGGAAGGAAATTTTATGAGACCCTTAAGGAAATAACTCAAGTCAAACCAACAATTATTCTGAAAGGCGGGAGAACTTCAGCAGGAGCTAAGGCAGCTTCAAGTCATACCGGTTCTATAGCAACAGATTATAGTTCCCTAAAAGCAGCAATAAAACAAGCTGGAGCTACTCTCTGCGAAAGTATGAACGATTATGTAACGGCTATCAAAGCATTTTCCTATTCGCCTCTTCCAGCTGGTAATCGTGTAGGGTTGTTTACTAATAGTGGTGGAAGTGCTGTTCTCTTCAGTGATAACTTAGATGAATATGGTTTGGAATTAGCTGAATTTAGTGCTGAATTCAAAGAAAAAATTAATCCCTTTGTTATACCTCTTGTAAAGAAAGTTAATCCTTTAGATATGATAGCAGGGGCGAGAGGAGAAGAATTCTATCGAGTAGCTAAAGCTATGTTTGAAGAGCCTAATATTGACATAGTTATCCCATGTGTAGTAATTCCCACATTCTTAGAGATGCAACCTGATGAACACTTTAAAGGTGTAATTCGTGCTTGGAACGACACAGGTAGAAAGAAGCCTATCTTACCAATTTTCATGAGCGGGAAGCTAATGGAACCAGTAAAGAATATTGCAGCAGAAGAAAATGCACCAATTTTTATGTCTCCAAAAGAAGCAG
>JAGLOH010000550.1 GCA_023139025.1 Candidatus Heimdallarchaeota archaeon
CAGGCATCTGAAATCTCCGGTATTGATGTTAAAGTCCGCTTTTCTAAAAGCCCTGAAACTCACAGTTCTGTTTCTCATGGTACTATTGATACTATTGGTTCCTCTTCTCATACTCATCGAATGATCTATTTTGATAAAAAATGGGGAAGTTCTCGTCTTGAGGTTTATATCAAATGGAATGAACACATTTGGCAAATTTATTCGGAATGGATGAAATTCTTTTCTGTTCGTCCTGATAATATTTTTAATCGCTACAATTACGTTTTTCTTCCTGTTATTTGCCTTGGTTCTTCTGTTCTAGCCTACTTCCTTTTTACTCGTTATCTCAAAAAACGTAATAATCCCAAACTTCCCCCTCTCTGTCAAGAATGTGATTTTCAACCTGAACCTGATTCTAAATTCTGTCCTAATTGTGGAAAAAAATATCAATACAACTAGTTGGAATGGAAATAAGCAGAAAGCTGGTATGAGTATATTAGGAATCAGCGATGATTTAGAAATAAAAGGAGTAAGAAAAACTAAACTTGAAGAACTGAGAGATGCTATCCAAAAGCATTTGGATGAAAAATATAATCCTAAATTACGAATGATATCAAAGGAGTTTTATCCTTTGGCAGATGAACTTAAACTTAAGATTTTCGTAATTGAAGCTCTAGTTGAAAAAGGCAGATTATACGCTTATTCTCCTTCAAGAACAAATCACTATTATCCTATTAGAAGGGAAGTAGTATGGGGAGAATGGCACCAGAAGAAATTCGAGAAAGACTAGCAAATCACTAAATTTTTTTCTGTATATTCAGTTTTAATATACATCGCAAGCGAATATTTGATTTTGTAGAGATAAATTGATCTTTCATTAAGGATTTCAAGATTTTGTATAAGATATCTCATACATAAAAAGATTGCACAATTTCATTGCAAGTTTCTTGGTAAAATGTTACCAAGCTGGTTTTAGTTAACATCTTCATAAAATTCTGAGAAATCCTTTTATATCTGTTTAAGTAAGCTTCTAGTTGATATTAATTTAACGATAGGAGGTTGTTAAAATAATGAACATTTCATTGTCGAAAAAGACCAGAAAACTGCTTGTGGTTGTTCTGGTGAGTTTAATAATTATTGTGTATCCAACAACATTTCTTCAACATGCAAAAGCTGCTGATAGTGGGTACGTTATTATCTATTCCCCTACAGCCTATGAAAGATATCCTTATTGGGAAAGTGTGAACATTCATTATCGAGTAATAGTACGTTCTGGTTGGTTACTAGAATCTTCGAGGATTTTTATTGATGGGCAGTATAAAGGCATGTATTCCCAATCATTTGTCAATGTCAATATCCATGGTTTAGCTTCGAAAATACATACATTGAAAAT
>JAGLOH010000551.1 GCA_023139025.1 Candidatus Heimdallarchaeota archaeon
CAGCAGTTAAACCATATTTGCTACCTGTTAAAGTATTGTTAGTTATTGTTACATTAATTGATTTACCTATCTCCATCCCTGCAATACTGTTATTACTGCAATTATTTTTTATAAGGCTAATTTGAAGATCTTGACCACCATTAATTCCTACATTCATATTGAAATTACATTGATTTAGTATTACAGTATTGTTATATGAAAATTGAGTTACTAGTCCGCTTTTAGCATTATAACTAAAAGTGTTATTTGTAAAAATTGAATTGTTGCTTGCAAAAGCTATTGACCCACTCAATTTGTTATACGTGCAGATATTATTGTCTAATGTAGCATTATCACAATAAAAAAGAGAGATACCTCTTTCAGCTGAATAGTTAATGATATTTTCTAGAACTATTAGGTTTCTACAATAATAAAACGCTATTCCTGTTGTATTCCATAATTCTTGACTTGAAACTGTTAAATTAGTACAGTTTATAAAAATATACTGCTCATTTGATTCAGTAGATATTATGAGATCTTCATAGTCAACATAATAACCTAATGGTTTTTCATTTACAAAATTATTTTCTACTTTGAAAGATTTATAATATTCTAAAGAGTTTCCTTGATCTAATTCATCTGTATATCTATTCCATACTTCAAATACTAATCCTGCTCCGATAAAATCATTAGATTCGATTGTACAGTTTTCTGATTTCCATAGAAACAGTCCTGTTATTGCATTTTCTACGATTAGATTCTGTTCAAATGTACTATTCGGAGAAGCATCTACAGAAATACCATTACCATCATTATGTGCTATCTGATTGTTAGCAATTAAAGAATCTGGACAATTTGAAATTGCAATACCATTACCAAAATTTGACTCCAAAGAATTAAGACCTGAAACTGACTCACATGTATTATTTACTACAAAAGCTCCACTGGAATGATAAATAGAGATACCATTTTCACCATGAATGTTCTCACAAGTATTGTTGAGTATTCTTATATCATCTGAATTTGACACATATATACCTACTTTACTACCCTTAATTATCGAATTAGATATTGTAACTGTTCCTTCTGCAGTATTCCGTATATAGATTCCTGCATAAGGTGCTTCTATAATACATCCTTCAATAATGAAGTGTTTAGTAGTATCAGCAATGTAGATTCCTCTAGCGATAGATGTTGTAATTTTATAGTTGGAAATAAGATAAGGCTCATCTGCAGTTCCTTTTCCTTCAAAATTATAATCTCTAAAATCACTATCGTTCCAAATTACAATATTATCAAATTCTGTTACACCTTTAGGGGAAATAACAGCAAAGTAAATTACGACAAATGTAGATATTGCTAAAGCAACAGAAGATATAATTTCAATTATC
>JAGLOH010000552.1 GCA_023139025.1 Candidatus Heimdallarchaeota archaeon
CCTGGTGAAGTAATTCATGTTGATAAATAACCCAACAAAAAAAGTTGACTATGCAGTGAGAGATTTGTCAAATATCCTCAAATTTAGAGAAAAAAAATTTATCACAGATTTGGATGTTTTTAATAAACGAGTGTTAGTAAGAGTTGATTACAATGTTCCACTTGATAAGAATGGAATAATTACGGATACAAGAAGGATAGCAAATACTTTACCTACTCTTAACTATTTATTAAAACAGAATTGCAGAATAATTTTGATTTCACATCTAGGAAGACCTAATGGAAAAATTGTAGAATCTCTTAGAATGGATCCTATTCATAAGAAATTGAAGGAGTTTTTTCCAGAAACTAATGTCTATAAAGTAGAAGACTGTATTGGAAAAGAAGTGGTAAGCAAAGTTTCTAAGTTGAAGAACAAAGAAATACTCCTTCTGGAAAATCCCAGATTCCACAAAGAAGAAAAAGAAAATGATCCAGAATTTGCCGCAAAATTGGCTAAACTAGCTGATGTCTATGTAGATGATGCTTTTGCCACTGCTCATAGAAAACATGCTTCGACTTATGGGGTTTGTTCATTTTTCAAAGATAAGGGATATGGTTTTCTTGTAGAAAAAGAGTTAAAATTCTTGTCATCTAGTATAGAAAAACCTCAAAGACCATTTACAGTAATTTTAGGAGGAAAAAAAGTTAAAGACAAACTTGGAGTGATAAAGAATCTAATTGGTTTAGCAGATAATATCTTGATTGGGGGCGGTATGGCTTATACATTCCTTCTAGCTAAAGGATATCAAATTGGAAAATCTGTCAAGGATTTATCTAAACTTAAAGAGATCAGAGATTATCTCAGAGATGAAACTCATGGAACTAGAATTTTCATCCCAAAAGATGTGCTAGTATGTGATGAAATTGAAAATCCAAAGAAAATAAAAATTGTTCCTGTAACTGAAATTGGAGAAAATGATATAGGCGTAGATATTGGTCCTGAAACCATCAAAATTTTTAATCGAATCTTAGCAGAATCAAAACAAGTTGTATGGAATGGACCTATGGGTGTTTTTGAATTCGAGAAGTTTGCATCAGGAACCAACGCAGTTGCTGAGTATCTTGCAGAGATAGACGCAATGACAATAATCGGCGGCGGCGACAGTGTTGCAGCTGTTAATAAATGCGGTTTGGCGGATAAGATGACACATGTTTCTACCGGAGGCGGAGCGTCTTTGGAGTTCCTTGAAGGAAAAGTATTACCGGGTGTTGATGCCCTGGATGATTAGGAGAATATAAATGAGAAAACCATTTTTAGCTGGAAACTGGAAAATGAATAAGACTGTCGACGAGGCAGTTGAACTTGCAAAAGAACTTGTAGAAAATGT
>JAGLOH010000553.1 GCA_023139025.1 Candidatus Heimdallarchaeota archaeon
ATTGAGAATTCTCATTATGACGTGAGTGTTACATTGACTAAGAGCTGTTGTAGATAGTTTTACTGGTCTTTGACTTACAAGTACTATGGATGTAAAGAACTTTCTTCCTTCTCTGGCTATTGTTTCAATAATGGATTTCGAAATAGCTCTATCTAAACGAGCTTCAGGGCAAAATTGATGTGACTCCTCTAAAATAATGGTTGTAGGTGGTGCTTCATTTTTCTTCCTCATTTCAAATATTCTGAATAAAATGTAACTAACGATCATTTGTTTCAATTTTATGCTTGTAAATTCGCTCAAATCAAATATTGTGATTTTTCCTGGTTTCAAGATATTTTTTAAATCTGGATTTTCTGCTGCTCCAAACAAACGAGTATTTTCAAGAGAGTAAAGCCATCCAATTAATGCTTCTTTGCTTCTAATATTCATTTGTTCATTTTTCTCGAGTTTATCAATTATATCTGCGATTACGTAGCTTTCTCCTTGCTTAATTTTTTCATGATAAAACTGGGTTAAAGCTTTGGATAAATCCCTTGATTGAGCAGTTGTTATCTGGGGCTCATAAATTGCAAATTGCCTTGCAGACAATGATGAAGTTGCAAACTGTATCAATCCTCCAGGAAAGACATTGACATCTTTGAAAAATGGTGATTTTTCAGCTCCAAATCCTGTATATTCTCCATGAACGTCGAAAAGAACGATCGCTACCCTGCCTTGATCAACTTTCCTTGAAAGCAACTCTTCAAGGAGAACAGATACTGTATATGATTTACCTGCACCAGAAATAGCAAGTATCGCTGCATGTTTTTGGAGGAATCTTGTAAGATTCAATTTAACTGTTAGATTATGCTGTTCTATCATTCCAATATTTAATCCATTATCTTTTTCTAATCCTAGAAATTGTATCAAAGTTTCGTTGTCTGGTATTGATACATTTTCTCCAGGAGAAACAGGAAATAACAGTCTTTTGATACCAATTTCTGTAATGATTCCTAGAGGTTTAGCTTTAGCAATAATATACTCCCATCTATCTGCTGGGAATATTGAAGCTAAGGTTTTACCACTAGTTTCATATGCTCTCACTGCAGAAGGTGAAGAAAAATATCTGTTAGTTTTAAAAAGTTCAGTAACACTTGCAAGAACTTCACCATCCTCTGTTGGAACAATAACATACATCCCCTTTTGCAATTGGAATTCTTCTTCTGTTTTCGTTAGAACAAAGCTGAATTGTTCTGGGTTCGGTGAGTTATCTTCATCAACAATAATAGTACCTATATTCTTTTTTGACATTTTAACCACTTGTTTTAAATGGAAGTCTATTTCTCCTCTTCTGAAGAGAAAAGCTTGTATAACCTATTTTTGAAGC
>JAGLOH010000554.1 GCA_023139025.1 Candidatus Heimdallarchaeota archaeon
ATAGTGTTTGGGAATTATCACAAATACTTGGAAACCAAACAATAGATAAAGAGTATGCAATGGGATTACCCATAGGTCTTATGCCTATTCCTGGAGAAGTCTTTACAGAATTGGAAGCTTTTGATGTTCTTCACCCAGAAGTGAATGTTTTTCACATCGGATCAAGTGGTGTCGGCACTGCAGAAGGGTCTTTACATTTTCTATTTATCGGTGAAGATGATATGGTCAAAGCTACTTACGAAGATATGGTAAATCTTGCTAAATCTGATATAAAATATGTTCCTGATACTGACTAAACTACTTCAAACTCCCTTTTTCATTGTTTTTTATCTAATTAATAATTTTTGTAAGATAATAGAGTATAAAAGGAAAATTCAGCCTAATGTGATTTAGACTAGTTTTACTTGGTGAGTTAGATGAATAATGGTGTATACCAAATTCCAAAACCAAAAAATGAACCAATATTAGAATTCCTTCCTGGAAGTAAGGAAAGAAAAGAGCTCAAAGAGGCTCTTGATTTTATACGAGAAAAATTCGAAATACCTCTTATTATAGATGGAATAGAAATTAAAACTGAAGTTAAAGGAACATCTGTTCCACCTCACAATCATCAATATGTATTAGCTGAATACAACAAAGCTGGAATAGAAGAAGTAGATGCTGCAATTGAAGCAGCACTAAATGCGAAAGCAGATTGGGAAAATATGCATTGGGTAGATAGAGCTTCGATATTTCTGAAAGCAGCAGATTTGATGGCTGGTCCATACAGACAAATCATGAATGCTGCAACTATGTTAGGCGTAAGTAAGAATGTCTATCAAGCTGAAGTTGATGTTGTTGAAATGATAGATTTCTTCAGGTTCAATGCTCACTTTATGCAAGAAATTTACTCTAAACAACCTGAATCTCCTGAAGGTCAATGGAATAGATTAGAATATAGACCTTTAGAAGGATTTGTGTTTGCAATTACACCTTTCAATTTTATTTCAATAGCTGGCAATCTTCCAACTACTCCCGCTTTATTAGGGAATACAGTGATCTGGAAACCTGCTTCATCAGCTGTTTATCCTTCTTATTACATCATGTCAATATTAATGGAAGCAGGATTACCTCATGGTGTGATAAACTTCGTTCCTGGTCAAGGTGCTGTTATAGCAAAACAGGTTCTAAATCACAGAGATTTAGCTGGTGTTCATTTTACTGGGAGTACAGGAACTTTTCAATGGATATGGAAAACAATCGGTGAAAACATAGCGAACTATCGTTCTTATCCTCGAATTATCGGAGAAACTGGAGGTAAAGATTTTGTTGTAGCACATTCATCAGCTAATTCAGAAGAGGTAGCAACAGCTTTAATCAGAGGAG
>JAGLOH010000555.1 GCA_023139025.1 Candidatus Heimdallarchaeota archaeon
TTCATACATTGCTGATTTGCTTTCTTGTTTGAAACCCATAGCTTTGTAATCCTCAAGTTTCTCCATCATTCCACCAAATAGAAATGACTTAAGATCTGCAATATCTTTCTCTTTACACTGAGTAACAATCTTGGAAACAAGCTCTTGTCTATATTTATCCTCAGTCGCATAGATATATCCCACATAAGCTTCATTCTGTTCTGGATTGACTTGTGCATAAGTTCGAGCAACAATTTTATCGTCTTTTCTGATAATGAAATGACCAAGAATATTTTCAGTTGTATCAATGACTTCAAAGTTCTGTTTAGCCTGTTCTTCAGTCATTCCAAGTTCTTTTACAAAAATTTCTACAAGCTCATCTAGATCTCGTTCTTTATCATAAAGTAAAACTTCTTCCTTGACCTCTGTAGTCTTTATTTTGCTCATTTTTTGAGATACTAGATAAGCAGTATCTCGCTTAAATTCGAATCCATGCTTTTCAGGGATTTTAGCACTTTCTCCCCATGTTTCATTTGAAAAAAATCTAAGAACCTCAGCGCCTTTATTCTTTAACGTTTGAACTCCTTCTGATAATAATAGATCAAAGGCTTCTTCATGTCCTTCTAAAACCATTGGAGGGCTAACAGTAGCAATTGTTTTACCATCTTCTTGTTCAGGTACTATTCTGGTTGTAAGAAAACCAACCATCTTATCTCCCTTGAAACAATATAATCTTGTTTCTGGATCAAAATCTGGTTGAGAATAAGCTTCCTTCAGCCTATCAACAGGAGTTTGACCAAATAATTGCCAGTTCTTACTGACTTCAGTTCCAATTCTAACTTGATCTTCAATAAAATCTTCTTGATAAGTTTTGATTTCATAATCTGTCATGACACCATAGATGTTCAGACAGTTATATAAATTCGTTTAAATAACAAAAAAAATTTTGCGAGTGTGTTTTTTTGTAACACGCTGAAACTTAAATACCCAAGACTTTTGGACGAATCCTAGGTGATTATATGAACACAATTGAATTTATTAAAAATATCTGGAACAAAAAAGATTCTGCAATTTGGCTAGTTTTTCTCCGAGTTATAATAGGAGCCGAATGGTTTATAGCTGGTATTGAGAAAGTCATAGATTCCTCCTTCGCTACTGGTATGGCTGGGACCTTAGGTTATTTTTCAACAGGAGCTCCTACTTGGATGGCTAATTGGCTTACCAGTATGATTCCTAGTGCTACAGTGTTTGGACACTTAGTGGCTTGGGGAGAACTACTCATTGGTTTAGGGCTAATCTTTGGTGCTTTAACAAACATTTCAGCACTTGTAGGTATATTCTTCAATTTCTTGTTCTTCTTTGCTGCAGGAT
>JAGLOH010000556.1 GCA_023139025.1 Candidatus Heimdallarchaeota archaeon
GAGGTCTCTGGCTATTTAAAGGTCTCTTGCGGAAACAGTTTTTCTTCCATTTGCTTTGGCTCTGCCAGCTGCTAATTTAACAAGTTTAGCAACTTTTTCGTCTAAAGCTTTTAGAAGGTCACCGCCGACTTTATAATCTCCAAGTTCCTTGACGTATTCTCTTACTTTAGATTGTACGATCATCATTTTACTTGCACTTCTGTCGGTTTTGGCTTGCCACGGGGGCAAGCACGTTAATAACTTCCGTACTCTTATTAAAAACCTTTTCGGTTATGTCGAAAAATTACGGTATTACACACGTTCTAATTGAAGAATTCGTTAAAAAAGTTTTTTTTAAGTCTTAAAACTGCGGTTTTCACCGTTTACAGGCTATTTTGTCCTTAAATTGCAATGGAGTTAATTTTGGGCGTATTTCATTGCTTTAAAAATATTTAGAAAAAGGCAGTTATTTGTCTATAAAAATTGAAGAAAAAGATGGTTTTGATCATAGATTCTCTTTGAGTAAATTACCGAGTTTACGAACACCTACATCAATCAGCTCTTTTGACACAAATGAATAACCTATTCTCATTCCACCAGTGATCACTTTAAGTGGTTCAATGTCTCTAGCTTCAGGGTCATATGAATGTCCGCTAGGTGGATAAAACGCTGCTCCTGGAACCACCAGAACTTCGTTGGGCATTAAGACTTCTTGGTTAAACTTCCTTACATCAAATGTAAAAGCCTTTTCTCCTTTAGGTTGATACCAGATGAAGAATCCTCCTGATGGATTTGTGAAATCACCTTCTAGAAAAGTTTCTATGAGTCCGTTATATGCAGCATCTTTCTGTTCCTTGTACTTCTGGACAATTTTTGGTAATTCGGTGTCTATATGTTTATCATAATAAATTTCAGCAACTCTTTGTGTAAGAGTTGGAGTACAGAGATCTAAATATCCCTTTGATTTCTCAGCTTCTGTGAATAAATAATCTGGCATAATAGTATACCCGATTCTAATCGGAGCTGCTTCTTTTGAAGAAGTTGAAGTGTATATTACTCGCTCATTATCTTTATCAAGAGTTTTCATGCTTGGCTTTCTTTCTTCAAATTGCATCTCTTTGTAAGCTGCATCACAAATAACGATAACATCATGTCTCTCGGCAATGTCAAACAACTGTTCTCTTCTTTTTACTGGAAGAGTTGTCCCTTTTGGATTGTCACTATCTTCAACCACATAGAGGATTTTTACTTTTCTTCCAAATTTCTTTTCAGCTTTTATGATTGTATCTTCAACATATTCGGGGATTAATCCCTCATTATCAGTTGGCGCGGTTACTGCGTGCCCACCAACTTTTACTACTGTTGTAATCA
>JAGLOH010000557.1 GCA_023139025.1 Candidatus Heimdallarchaeota archaeon
TTCCAAAAGCAAAAATAATTTTGGGGGGTACTCCAACAGGTTGTGAGGATCAATACCATTCATTACGCATTCTGGCAAAGATGTTTAAAACGAAATATTATGCCATAGACATTCCTAGACATTATTCAGGAGAAAAGGAGAAGTTAGAATATTTCAAAGATGAACTGCATGGATTAATAGAGTTTTGTGAAAAAGAAACAGAGTTCAAGTTTGAAAAGGAAGAATTGAGGAGAATTAACTCTCGTTATAGGGAGGTTTATCAAAAATACGAGCAAATTATGCAACTTAAAGCAGAGGTTCCAGCGAAGCTTTATGAAGGTCACTTTACCGCTATTTCTTCAGTTTTAGCCGATTATGTAGGAAGTTTAGAGAGGGTTGAGAAATATTTCAATAAGGCAATAAAAGATTTCAACTATCTAAATTTTCCAAAAATGGGCGATTCATCAACACGCATTGCATGGATAGGACACCCAATTGTACCGCTCAGAAAACTTCAGTATTTCTTAGCAGAAAATAATGCATTTATTGGTTATCAAGAATTCATGGAAAGTACCGTTCCACCGCCTTTGAAAAGAAATGATCCTATAGAGGAAGTAGCAGAAAAATATCTGTCCGCTTATTCAAATGTACCAATTGAGAAAAGACTAGAAATAATAAGAAAACGTTTGAAAAATCATCGATATGATGGTATAGTTTACATGACTACTTGGGGATGTCATCAATTGAATTCTGCAGCTTCTTATATTGTAGAAAATTTGAAGGAAGATTATCCTGTTGTTCTGATAGATTCTGATAGCTGTAATATCAAAAATGTTGGAGAAGAACAAGTTAAAATGCGATTAGAAGCATTATTAGAATTAATTGAACAAAGAAGCTAGGACAGAATTTGAAAAGTTTTTAAAAGGCTACATCAGTAGAAGTAACATATGTTTGTGATTGGGTTAGATATAGGTTCAACTACTACTAAAGCTGCGGTACTAAATGATGAGAAGAGAATACTTAGTTATGAGATTATTCCAACTGGAGCAAATATGGTAGAAGCAGAAAAACAAGTCTTTAACACAGTATTGGAAGAAGCTAATCTTGAGGAATATCAAATAGGTAATATTGTTTCTTCAGGTTATGGGAGAGAAAGATCTAAATTCGCTAGGAGTCAAATCACTGAAATTAAAGCAATGGCAATAGGAGCTGAATATCTATTTCCAGGAGTTAAAACTTTGATTGATGTAGGTGGGCAGGACGCGAAAGCTATCAAAATAAAAGAAGGAAAAGTACAAGATTTCAAGTTAAATGACAAATGTGCTGCAGGAACGGGTCGTTTTCTAGAATTAATCGCACA
>JAGLOH010000558.1 GCA_023139025.1 Candidatus Heimdallarchaeota archaeon
TAAGAAATACTTCATCATAAGTATCTTCTGTACCAATTCTCCCTACTTCTCTAACAGTAAAACCGAAGTCCATAAGATCTGGATCAAATATTGATTGCTCAGTATATAATCTGTTAAAGAGGTCATCTCCAGTTACTTGTACAGCATCCCAGATTTCTAAACTGTAATCAGTTATAACACTTGGAATGTCTACCATAGTGTAATCCATCATGTTAATCGGTGCTAAGTAAGCTGTAGCTAAATTAACCAAAGTATCAGGTAATCCATCTGGAGAACTAAATGTTACATGAGTTGTAACAGTTCCTGTTATTCCCATTACATCATAAATAGCACTATCAGTCTTTACTTCTTGAGCAATATTTACAGAATCAACATCAACATAGGACATATCTGTATTATTTTGATACCATCCATCAAGAACTAAAAATACTTGTTCATATACAAGATCTGGATAGCTTCCATCAGGGAATAAAGCTCCGTCAAAAATCAGTGATATCTGACCTGTTATTGTATTCATATACGTTTCATTAATTGTTACATCATCTCTGAGTTCCCAGAGATTAGGTTTATTGGCTAAGTAATTTAAGAAATCAGGTCCCAAAGGATAGCTAATGTCTATATCTACTGCATCTTCTGTTCCTGTGTTGGTTACCACATAGTCCATTTGTAATCTGCCAAAGTCATTAAGCATAACTTGATCGTATGCCATATTAACAGATACTCTTGGTGAAGAGGCTAGTGCAGAGTGATCAATGTTATAAACCACTTCATAGTTCATTGCAGGTTTTGCTAAGGTCCATGGTGCATTTAAATCCCAATCCATCTTTCCAGTAATCTGTGGAGCAAAGTTACCTGGTTTAGGTGTAATGCTCAAAGGATTGATAGTATAGGGGAATCTGAACTTAAGAACAGAGAATTTTGGTAGTCCTATAGTTGGAGCAACATCAACGCCAAAGATATTGTGTGTTGATAGAGTATATGTACTAGCTCCGGTTATTGCATCTACATCAATGTAGTATAATCCTCTAGCTGCACTTATCAATCCCTCCAAAACAATTCTACCCATAAAAGCTACTTTTACAGGAGAAGCAGTTACTTCAACAGGATCTAATAAAGATGCAAAACCATCAGATATATCTGTCTGATATTCAGCAATTAATGTACTGAATATGGTGCTTGGCATTTCTCCAGTAAAGAAGTATAAGTAACTTCCAGGTAATGCCTCTGCTCTTGACCACATCAAATTTGTTCCATAAGCCGCATTAAATAGTAAGGCTATTTCAACTGCTCTTATCAAGCTGCCATCAATTCCTAAAGACGAATCAATATCTAACAGA
>JAGLOH010000559.1 GCA_023139025.1 Candidatus Heimdallarchaeota archaeon
CTATGATGATATGAATCAACACGAAATCTCTATTCATGCTCACAAAGAGGTCAAGTGGGATAAAGGCTTAGCTGAAGGAAAGAAGAGAACTAGTAATGAAAATTATAGGAAAACTAAAGGTACTATGTTTGAAAACCTCAACTGGAAGTTTTCATTACCAAGCTTGGATCTGGACAAACACGATAAAACCATTGAAATAAGAGTAACAACATCTAATACGGCCCCAATTCACAAACCTTTCAGTATCCCTGTTCATCTATACAATCGTAGCGATGAAGGAATAATAGGGACATTAAGAGTTTCTTTTACCAGGGGGGGAATATACACTAATCACCTTTATCCAATGCTCTTAGAAGCTAATTCTCATGAACCTAAAATGGTTGAAATTCCTGCTACAAACTTTTTAGGTCCCACATTCATTGAATTGATATTTCAAGATGACAATGGAAATAAAATAGGATATGAACAGAAAAAGATAAATTTTCATTAGAAAAATAAGAAAAAGGAAAGTTATTTCTTTCTTCGTTTTAGAACAAGATATGATCCAATTACAAGAAAACCTGAAATTGAGAGCCACATGGATAATGAAGCCTGTTTCAAATTAGCTACTATCTCATAAGTTCCGATATTACCAAATTGATCTGTTACTGTGAAAAGAAATGTTTTTTCACCATTTTTTAGCTCTGATAAATCAATATTTGAAAACCAGACATTTGACCATCTTGAACCGACAGATGTAAAATTGAGACCATCAACTTCCAATTTACCAGCTAAATCATTGTCCCAATCAAAAGTTGACAAGCTAATGTTGAATACATCAGTCAGTTTTGATTCAGCTGTTAATTCTTCATAAGTAGATCCAAGATAATTATAGGAAGCAGATCTGATAAATGGAACATCATTGTCTTCGAAATCCCAGAAGGTTATTCCTGTTTGTTCTCCACCATCATATGCTGGTGTTATTGTTGATAAATCGACACCCATGGAAGCTAGAATAGTAGGGGCTATGTCCCTCTGATTTACTGGAACATTATATGGACCCATAACTGATGAATTGCTAATTATAAATGTATTAGTTGAGATTATATCTATTTGTTCTGGCCATCCTGCTCCATCATGGCTATGTGCAAACATCCCATGATCAGTGCCAATTATAAAAAGAGTTTTATCCATAATCCCCGCGTTCTCTAAGACATCAATAATCATTCCTGTTCCTATGTCGTTAACTATCAATGATTGTCTGTATTCAGGTGTATATTCTCCAGTAGCGGGATCTACTACACCGTATCCATGTCCTGCCTGATCTGGTTCAGTAAAATGCATTCTCAAG
>JAGLOH010000056.1 GCA_023139025.1 Candidatus Heimdallarchaeota archaeon
CCAGATTAAGCTGATTGAATCATTGGTGTGACCTTTAGTTTCAAGAATTTCAAGCTCAATATCAGCTATCTCAATAACATCTCCTTCTTTCACTCTCTTTGTTACACATTGAGAAGGAGCGTTTTCATGCATAACATACTCGCAGTCAATACGATCTTTGAGAACAGCAGAACCAGAGATATGATCAGCATGAGAGTGGGTGTCAACAACAGCAGAGAGTTGAAGCTTGTTCTTGTCAACATAATCAAGATAATTCTCAACACCTTCTAAAACAGGATCGATTAGAATAACTGATGAAAGTTGCCCTCCTATCAAATAGGTTTTACAGCTTGCGTTGTTCAATTGATCGAATTTCATAGTTATTATTGATATTGAGTGTTTAAAAAATTTGTCAATTTCAAAATTTTCAAGACAATTTAAATAACAAGAGTCATCACATAGAGTTATGGAAAGTAATAGATTATTAGAAAAATCATATTCGAATAAAATTAATTTTCAATCAAAAGAGTGCGTCCCCTGTGAATAGTTTATCAGCCCAAATTAAGCTAATTGAATCATTGGTGTGACCTTTTGTCTCAAGAATTTCAAGTTTAATATCAGCTATTTCAATAACATCCCCTTCTTTCACTCTCTTTGTTACACATTGAGAAGGAGCGTTTTCATGCATAACATACTCGCAGTCAATACGCACGTTATGAAACTTGGTTAAACTTGCCAGAAGGCGTTTAACCGTCGTTTGAGTGGATCCCCTACACGTGCGGTGAGGGGAAGGAATCAGGAGGAAGGAGGGTACCTTTGAGGGAAGCAATATTTTTGGCAGCATTAGCATGAGTAGGGACTTGTTGTCCACACTTCTTACAAGGAGCAACATCATAGTAACCAGAACCACGAGCAAGAGAACCATTACATCTATAATGAATGGTGCTGGTATGATAAGGGTTAACTGCTTCTAACTGCACATCATACCCTAACTCTAGGGAAGCTAACCAAACTGCTTTTTTGTAAATAAACAAACTATCGGGCATAGTATAGATTGCTTTAGCTAAAGCCCCTTTGGTACCTGTAGGATCAACAGTTAAGCGTTCAATCTTGAGTATTTTACACTTCTTTTTCACCAGCACTGCAGCGAGAAAGTGAGGAAGAAGACGAGTAATTTCTTGAAGGATTCTATGACGACGAGTGAAGACACGATTGAGTTCCCCCTTAAGTTTACAACATCCATGAGTATCATACTCCTTTCGTTTGCGTAGATAACCTCGGTTAAGTTCACCCAGAACTTTTGTACTGAGATGCTCATAGCGTTCTGCTAAATGTAGTAAATCTGGAGGGAGAGGGATAGGGGTGTTAAAAACTACCATATGTTGACCTAAACGATTAATATCTATCCCAAGGATGGGAGTCTTTTTTCCAGAAATTAGAGTAAGATAACGATGGATTAGTGTAGAGGAATGGAAACTAACATGCGTTCCTTCTAGAACTACGTCTACTCGAGGTTTGAAATTAGGAGCATGTCCACTACTTACTTGGAAGACTTTGATGTGGGCTCCATTTTGGATATACTCTAGTAATTTCTTTGGAAAATGAATCTGAGCAGTTAATCGCTGTTTTCCCTTTCTTGGAAAACCGAGTTTGGTCCATCCTTGCTTCTTAATCTGGTCAGTTACTTCTTGTGCATTCCCTTGACGGGTGATAACATAATTCTTTTTCATTAATAGTTTGATTGGTAATCTTACTTTCTTTTTACGTTTAAATGGTGAAGGAACAACATTAGTTATAGGTAGTCCTTGGATTAACTGAGGGACACTCTGCATGTAATGGTCAAAGAGTGTGAAAACGACTAACAGCCTAACAGCTGAAAAGAGTTTTCGGGAAGGTTTGCCTATAATTGTAGCTAGTTGTTCTGCGAGTTCTTTCAGACTTTTCCATCGAGAAGGTTGAGAACTATTAATCCATGAGGTGAGAAAAGGGACAACAGCATTTTGTTCTTTTTTCAACAGTTGGAGTTTTTTCAGAAATGTTTTCTGATTCTTGGTCAGTTGTGGGATCAGCGAAAATTCATGTTGCTGGTAGAACAAGGCATCGTCTAGAGCCTGGAGAACTTCATGCTGAGTAGAAGAAGGGAGAATGGTGTTCAATTGTAGGAAATCGGAGATGTATAGCTTTCTATGTTTCTTTCTCCAATAGGAATCGGTTTGAGTTCTAGTACTGGTGAGGAGGTTAATGATATATCTTCTTTTCAGTTGCCAAAAGTTTTCTAGACTCCGTTCAGTATAAGGCGACCGACCAAAAATTATCCATTCCACTAACTGTTGAGGATTCTTCAACATGAACTTGAGCAATCCTTGTACTTTCTTCTCCTTGTCTATCTTGCCTTTGATAGCTATGTATAACCAATGAAAGGCACTTTCAGCTATATTGGGACTTTTTCTCACTGTTTTACAGAGTTGTCGGGTAAAGAATCCTTCTTTCGGATTGGTTCTGTAGAGTTCCACAGCTTGCTTGATCACTTGAGAGGTGAGTAGCTGCTCCTGCTGTTCCTCTAAAGTTCTTATCCTCTTGTTAATCTCTTCTCGTTGGGATTGGTCTACACATTTGAGTACTACTTGATAACTTCTCATCACTCCTTTTGAAGTGGAGGGAAGGAGATTATGTAGTTTAGTTGCTGTTTGTGTGACCATTTTGTCTCAGCACTTATATCCTTAAAATGCTATTTAAACTCGATAAAATCCTTGTCTTCTGGTGGTGCTTTTCCTCTTCGTTGTCTCTGTGGTCTTCTTGCAAAAGAGGTGACTAGTACGATCATGTCTTCTACTAGTTTGTCTTCTTGAGATAGGAGTGTTTATCGATAGATAGAGTCGATTTGTGTTTCATACGTGTGATACTAGATTGTTCTAGTTCTCCTTCTACATTGGCAAGATTGGATAAGTTTCACTCCTCAGAAGTTAACTGTCTTTGAGAACAACTGCACCAGAGATATGATCAGCATGAGAGTGAGTATCAATTACAGCAGAGATCTGAAGCTGATTCTTGTCAATATATTCAATATAATTATCAACACCCTCTAAAACTGGATCAATTAGTATTATAGATGTGCTATCTCCCCCTAGTAAGTAGGTCTTACAACTTGTATTGTTAAGCTGATCAAATTTCATAGCATTCACTAAATTGGGATGCTTAAAAAACTTGTTTTTTACCAAATAGAGATTATTCTGTAGCCTTTTTCCGTTTCAACCTTTCTCCTGAAAACGTATCAGGATAGAGTATCATTCTAGTAAGCGTTAATATGGGCATTAGAATCCATAGTAGGTTTGCTAGTATCACTAAGTACCATTGATCATTAACGTATTCAGTAAACTCTACAAAGAATATGATGGTTACATTAGTTAACATGATGGATGACCAAATTATGCTTGGAATTCTAATCCAGTTCTTTCCACGGATAAAAGCATAAGCTGCTACAGCATAAAAAGGACCGAACAGAATTATATCAATCCAAATTGTTGCACGCCACCAAGTAGGTCTTTCCAGAAGAGCTGGGTCGAAATTCACTCCTACCCAGTGATTTAGGTCTACAATGAATTTTGGAGGCCAGACAGGATAGGTAAAAGCACCTGTTCCATAAGTACTATGGTCAAGGATTACAACTTGTTCAATATCAAACATATATGATATGAATATGAAGTTGAAAATGTAAAATACGATTAAGGATATATCAATTATCTTTCTAGCTTTATCTCTTTCACGTAAGGGTGTAGTATCACTCATTATGAATCACTTTCTTGATAATTATTGAAATTGCTTAACTAGATTTTTCACTTTAATAAAAAATTTACTAAGTAAAAAAATGCTCATTTGTTGATATGCATTTTATCTTCACCATACATCTTCATAGCTATAAATCCCATTAGTTTTACTCTTGCTTTCGAGGATAATAAGTTCAGTAAGAATGTGACAGATAATTTGTTAGCAAAACCTGGTATAACTCTATGTTTATTTCTTACTAATCCTCTTACAGCTGTTTTAACAACTTTTTCCGGCTTTGTTGGTTTTGGTTTAATGAGACCTTTGTCTCTTGGTTCTGAAAGTAGATAATTTGGAGTTTCAGTAGCACCTGCAACACAGGCAGTCACATGCACATTATATTTCTTCATCTCGTACCATAAGGATTCAGCTAGATGTCTAGTATAAGCTCTTGTTGCACCATAATGAGCATGAATTGGTGATCCCTGCAAACCTGCCATTGAGCTCATCAAAATAATCCCTCCTTTACCTTTTTCCTTCATTTCACTACAAAAATGATGAGTTAAGCTCATTGGACCAACACAATTCAAGTTTATTACTTTCAAATGTGTTTCAATTGAATGAGTTGTAAACAAACCAATTGGACCCAATCCAGCATTGAATACAACTAAACCAATGTCTAAATCTTTGGTCTCTGCTTTTATTGTTTCAAACATATCAGGAGAACTTAAATCAAGAGGAAGAACTATAACTTCAACGCCATATTTCGTTTGAAGATTTTCGGAAATTTTTTGAAGTAAGTTTTCTCTTCGTGCGATAAGAACTAGATTTAATCCCTTACTTGCTAGTTCTTCTGCAAATGCTGCTCCAAGCCCTTCTGATGAACCAGCAATTAAAGCCCATGGACCATATTGATTTATGAAAGAGCTAGATTTAGAAGTCATACAAAAGCTTAAACTTGCTAGCATTTAAAATTAATCTCAACCTTAAAGCTCTGCATTTTTTGCTTAAATATTTTTTAGAAACAATTTAAATAGCAAAAGCTATCAAATTAGAGGTATGGAGAGCAGAATTTTCTGTTGTTTTCGAAGTATTTAAATCTAAATATAATTTATCTGAACCTTTAATTTAGCGAGAAAGGGAATTTATTTAATGGTTTCAGTCTTACACCATTTATATTAAACTAGCAGCTTTAAGAAAGTGATTGATTTGATTAAAACGAACCATTTCGAAAAAATCACTGAAAATATATTCTGTTATCAAGATTATGTAAATGTCTTTGTAATTAAGAATGAAGATTCAGCGATTCTTATTGATTTTGGTTCTGGAAATGTTCTCAACCATCTTCATGAGATAGGCGTGTATAAAGTTGATTATTTATTTCACACTCATTACCATCGTGATCAATGTTCTGGTGACAAATCTGCTATTGAAAGAAACATCAAAATTGCAGCTTCAAGAAAAGAGAAAAAGTTATTTGATCAAGCTGAAACTTTCTGGAAGACTAAATCCTTCTATCATCTATATAATATGAAACCAACTTTTTCTACTTCTACCTACAATATTCCTCTAGACTTAACATTTAAATCAGGAGATACATTCAAGTGGGGTTCCTATAAATTTCAGATAGTAGAAACTAGTGGGCATACATTGGGCAGTATTTCATATTTACTCAGAATTGATAACAAAATCTTAGCTTTTACTGGCGATTTGATTCATTCTCA
Organism: Candidatus Heimdallarchaeota archaeon; assembly: GCA_023139025.1. Lineage (GTDB taxonomy): Archaea > Asgardarchaeota > Heimdallarchaeia > Heimdallarchaeales > Heimdallarchaeaceae > UBA460. Next base: position 5,466 of record JAGLOH010000056.1, read on the forward strand.
AGGGAAGGTAATTACACTTTATGATTTAATTTATTCACATGGTGTCTTAGGTTTGGAACAAGGCATTTCTAATTCTATCAAATCCTTGAAAAAATTACTTAAAAATTCTCCAAGCATATTTCTTCCTTCTCATGGAGAAGTTATTTATTCTCCCAAAGAGGATAGCTTTAAGTTAATCAATAAATTTAACAAAATCAGAAGTACTTGTAGATTGAATACTGGAATTAAAGGTAGAATCTCTTCAACAGTTTCTTCATTAATGTCTAAGTTTCCTAATTTCTTTCTTAAAGTAATCCCAGAAAATAAAGAAATTAATCGTATTTTTCCCCATATAAAATTCAAAGGTTTTGGGACGACTTACATAATTCTAGGTAAAAACAAAAACTGCATATTAATTGATTTTGCTGGTGGAGGAGCACCTTTATGGCCCTTTGACCTTGAAAACCTTCAAGTTATCTTAAGAGAGAACAACATTGAAACTATTGATTTTCTAATTCCTACACATTACCATGATGATCATATCTGTGGTATTCCACAATTACAGAAAGAATTAGATGTAAAGGTTTACTCCCTCCAGAACATAGCAGACATTCTAGAAAATCCAACTCATTATCGATTACCTTGTCTATTTGATCAGTCAATAAAAGTTGATAAGACTTTCAAAGAAGGAGAAATTCTTGAATGGGATGATTATCATTTTCAGTTCTTTCATTTTCCGGGGCAGACAGAATATCATTTAGGGCTCTTTACAGAAATTGATGGAAAAACTATCTTTTTTACAGGTGATAGCTTTAAACCAAATATTTTGAATGAGCAAGAAATATCATTTAGCTTCTATAATTTATGTAAAATAGGAAAAGATGTAGGAGTAATAAAATGTGCAGAAACTCTATTAAAATGCGACCCTGAGTATATTGCTTCAAGTCATTTTGGTATATTCAAAGTAAATCGAGACATTCTTGAAAAATGGTTAAATTTAGCTTCTACCTATGAAGAAGTGTTTTCTGATGTAATTGCTCAAGAAAATCCAAATTTTGGTTCTGATCCTCAGTGGGTTCATTTCAAACCTATCAAGGTGACATCCAAACCTGGTGAACAAATAGAAACGAATCTAGTTGTTAGAAATTATCTTAGCAAATCAAGTTCGCTTGAATTTCAACTTAACCTACCTGAAAAATGGAAAGCTGATTTTAAAAACAATTCAGTTGAAATTCCACCTAATAGCACAAAAGAAATACCTATTACAATTAAGATACCATTAACAGAAAGACAAGATAGAACTGTTATTACTGCAGATATTTTCTGGAATAATAAGAATCTTGGACCATTCCCAGATTTATTGGTAGATCATGGTTATATACCAAATAATTCATGGACTGGTTGGTCTAATGAGAAAGGTTTCAGTTTACTCCAATGGATTTCTCTTCTATTCAAAATAAGTGAGGATTTCTTCAGATAAATATTCGTTATTTTGTCTCAAAAGAAATTTGGAGTAGCAATTGTTACTATAGGATTTGGTCTTTACTTCTTTAAACAAAAAAGAAAATAAATAGATTGGGAAAATCTTCTTTTTTCCTTTTCTATTTTTCCGTTAAAATGCCTTTTTCTAAATCTTCTCACATTGAATCTGTCCCATTTTGTTTTGAATATTCTTTTTTAGATAATTCATTAGGATTTAAGCTACACCAAACAAAGTCTGAAGTATATAATCGTGTTATTGAATTGATTGGTTTTGTTTCTTGAATATTCAACGAAGGAAGAAAGTCCTTTAAAGTATCGAACCAAGCACGTTGTTCATCTCCATTATTAAGTTCATTGCCTTTCTCAATTTTCTTTTCGCATAATCTTAACCATTTCATTTTATCATAATCTAATTTCACATCTTCAGGATAATTTCTAAGTGTTAATGCTCTTAATTGGTTAAAATGATGAGATTCATCAAATTCAAGAATTTTTCCTTGGTTTGTGACATAGAAATCACAAGCAGGAAGCTTAGTTTCTTTCACAAAATTGATAACACTTCTATAATCCTGCAATAATTCATAAATATTTTTTAATGCTTCATAATATTCAGTATTTTTAAAATCGTCAGGTCTTGTACTCAGATTAGTACAATGATCAACTTGAATGGTTCCATAAATGTGTTCTAAGATTCCTTTAATAATATTTTTACATTTCGGACAATTTTCACTTGAGTGAATCTTTGTTAAAGATACAATGTTCTGTTTATTAAGAAATCCGAGAATTTTTACGTCTAAGGAACACAAATCTACAATTTTAAATCCTAAATTGCTAAGATATACCATACATTCATCTCTCCCCCTGACCCCTGATATATCTAAGATTTCCCCACTTGCATATTTGTTAGCCAATGAAACAAGATATTCAGGTGGATAATAATGGTTTTGGTATTCAACGAGATACTTTTTTGAACCTCTAAAATCAGGAACGCCATAATCTTTGATTTCGTTAATAGACTGAATAATATGCATTATTTCTATGTGTTCTGGTATCATATTACCAACCAAGATTCATATAAAATTTGTTCTTATAGTAATTGTTATTTAAATAATTAAAGTAATTAATAAAAAAAGAAAAAGAAGTTTGATAGAAAAAATATATAACCTTCAAATTATTTAATGAATTCTTCTTGCTTATGAGTTCTTGGAATCCTATATTGCTTTTGCAACGATAAGCGATTTCATACCATGCGTCCTGTAGAGTATCACTTTAACATTGGATTTAGTTTTTACTTCATAAAACGAAAAAGAAGATAAATAGATTGGAAAACTCCAATCATTTTTTTACTCAGCTAGTTCCCTTTTTTTAGATATAGTTTCATCAACGATCGATTCTATTCTCTGCACTAAAATATATTCATTTCTTCAATGTAGAAGAAAATGCAGTTTTTATATGAGTAAATAAATGATATATGTCTCTGAAATGATAAATAGATTCGAAACCTTTATGCGTGCAAAATATGAAGACCTTGCAGAAAGTATGTTTCTCACCATGTCTGATTTTACACAACTTAGGATTTTAAGAAGCTATGCTCCGAAAGAAACCAGAAATGGATATACACTTTTCATGGTTGCAGGATGGGGTTCAGTTGTTTTGGGTTGGGATGATGTTCTGGTTGAAGCGATACAAGATTTCGATATTGTTTATGTAGAAACTAGGGAGAAGGGATCAAGTAAATTAGCATTGAATACAAAACATGATATAGATAGATTATCATCAGATATTGCAGAAATATTACAGAAGTTGAAGCTAGATAAGAACAAATTAATCCTTTTTGGATCAAGTTTTGGTGCGGTGATTCTTGCTGATGGTTTTGGTAAGAACAAATTTGACGCTGCTCTTAATGCACTAGTTGCTCCTGCAATTCAGATTGATCTTCCCAGATTGCTGAGATATTTTGTCCCCATTGTTCCACATTGGGTTATGAATCCAGTTAAACCTATAATCAAACGATGGTTAAGGAAAAAGAAATCAGAAAATCCAGAACAATTAGCAAAGTACATCAGAGTAATGAATGAAGCAGACTCTCGAAAATGGAAAAAGGTTGCTTTAAATTTCCTTTACTGGAAATGGTGGAGTGTCTATGCAAAAGTTGAGAACGACATTCTTCTAGTAGCAGCAGAGAAAGATAAAATGCATGAAGCTGACATAACCAAGAAAATTGGAGAACTAATGAAGAACTCTGTATATGTTAACCTTGAGACCAATAAAAACGCTCATACTAAACCCATTGTTACTCTCTTGAGAGAACAAATCTAATAAGACATACCTCAAGTTAATGAATTTACTTTTTTAATAATAAGAGTAGTCATTATTTCTATTGGATCAAATCTATATTTCTTAAAACGAAAAAGAAAATAAACAGATTGGAAAAAATCCAATCACTTTTTTTGCTTAGCTAGTTCCTTTCTTTTTAGCTATAGTTTCATCAACAATCGATTCAATTCTTTGTTTGAAGAGTTCTATTGCTTTATTCTGAGCTACTACATCATCGAGGAATTTTTCCAAAATTCTTTGTCTGTGCTTTCCTAAAATATGATTTACCAGATCTTCCTTAACCTTAACTAGGTCAACTTCTTCTGCTTCAACGACTTCCTCGAGAGGTTCTGCAACTACTTCTGCAACTATCTCTCTAACAATCTCTTCTGCAGCTATCACAGGTTCTCCGTAAACCTCTTCGACAACTTCCTCTATAACTTCCTCAACGTCTTCTACTGGCTCTTCGATAACTTCTCTTTTGATTGTCTCTACTGGTTCCTCTACAATTTCTTCAACGATCTCTTCTACAGGTTCCTCAGCGACTTCTTCAACAACTTCTTCA
>JAGLOH010000560.1 GCA_023139025.1 Candidatus Heimdallarchaeota archaeon
ACTTAAATTCAGGTGGATGTGCAAGTGTTACGTCCAGACCAAAACGAGGCATCTGCAAAATCAATGACTGTGGAACAGAAATTGGTTTCAAGTAAGATGAAGCATATGCCCATGATACAACAATTTTCTTGCCTTTTAAGTCACGACCTTTTTTCTCAATAATAGTCATGATATCAGCCAAACATTGGTGAGGATGATAGACATCACACTGCATATTCAAAACAGGTGATCGTGAGGCAGATGCTACGTTATTTATGTACTTGTTTCCTACTCCCCAATCGCAATGACGAATTGCAATACCATCATAATACCTTCCAAGGATTTCTCCTAGTTCTTTTTCTGTGTCTCCATGAGAAACCTGTGTTGTGCGACTCTCCAAAAATGTGGCTTGCCCTCCCAGCTGTGCCATCCCTGACTCAAAAGAAGCCCGAGTGCGTGTGCTGGAAAAGAAGAATAGCATACAGAGAGTTTTATCCAGAAGTAAAGCGTGCCGTTCACCTAAGGCTCGTTTTTTCTTAAGATCCCAGGCTACTTCCAAGACAGTTTCCACTTCTTCTTTTGTAAAATCTAGGTCGCCTATTAAGTCACGACCTCGTAAATCAGATATCATTATGGTCTACTCCTCTGCACCTAAAACCAAGGCTAGTAGAGCCATGCGCATTACAACACCGTTATGACCTTCCTTCCAGTAACGAGCCCATCGGGTCTGATCTACATCGGGAGGAATTTCATCCATACGGGGTAAAGAGTGGAGCAATATTGCATCTGATTTTGCTTTGGTTTCCAGAAGTTCTTTGGTGATTTTGAATTCGGGTGGTGTTAGTGCAACATCACCATCTCTTTCATCACGGGATTTGGTGTAATCAGGTTGTACTACTGGTTCAACAAGGATCACATCAGCATCTGCGATAACTGTGCGAACATCATTACCTTCAGCAAAGTTCAGCCCATTACGTTTGAAATCTTCTCGGTATTCATCAGGAAGTTCCATGTCTTTAGGTGATATGAAGGTTATTGGACAGTCGAATTGTGTTAAAGCATGACCAAGAGAGTGCATAGTACGCATTCTCATATCACCTACAGCTACCCACCTTAATCCGTCTAAGTGACCTTTTTCTTTATAAATAGTATAGAGATCAGTTAGAATCTGAGTAGGATGTTCTCCCCATCCATCACCACCATTAATAATAGGGACACTTACCCATTTAGCAGCTTCTTTTGGAGCGCCTTTCTGGAAATGCCTCATAACGATGACATCCCCGTAATTTTCGAGCATCTTGAAAGTATCCTTAATTGTTTCCATATAAAAGTCGCCTGCGCGGGTCATTTT
>JAGLOH010000561.1 GCA_023139025.1 Candidatus Heimdallarchaeota archaeon
TATCTCTTTCATTCTTAAGACTTATTTCTGCATCTAGAGCAAGAAAATAGATAATAAGATCTCCAATAGGAGAAGCATTTGCGAGATTTCCTCCCAGAGTCGCTTGTAATCTAATTGGAAAAGCGGAAACTAGAGAAATATCTTGTTCAGTATCGAAAAGAGCATTCAGCTCTTCTGAAATGCGTATATCTTCCATAGTTGTCGTTGCACCAATATAGATGTAATCTCCATCTATGTTTATTCCAGAGAGCTCCTTTTCTGATAAAAAGAGTGGATCTGATAAACTTTCCTGCTGAACTAACAAATCTGTAGCTCCCGCAACATAAGTCCCTTCTTTAATCAACTTTGTTTCGCTTGATTCTTTTAGTTCTTCAAGCTGATTGGGAATATCTGAGAAATAAGCAGGTACAATACGCTCTTCAATGAGTTTCTGGAGTCTCTCTTTTGATTCTTTATCCTCAACGGAGATTTCTTTTGCTAGCTTTTCTGCTGCTCTTATAATTGCAGCATATGCTCCACATCGACATAAATTTCCTTCAATAGAAGTTAGAATATCTCCTTTCCCAAGTTTTTCATTTAGGAAAAACCCAGTCAAACTAACAACGAATCCCATAGTACAATAGCCACACTGACTCGCAAATTCATCTACCAACGCTTGCTGAATGGGACTCAAGTCTTCTTGATTTAACCCTTCAATTGTTACAACATGTTTACCAACAATTTCACCGAGAGGGAGAATACAAGATGTAACAGCTTTATATTCAACATTTTTATCCTTCAACTCTCCAAGAAGCACCATACATACTCCACACTCCCCTTCATGACAAGCTTCCTTAACTCCTTTCATACCTTTTTTTCGTAAAAAATCAAGTGTAGAATTACCTAATGATTCATCAATGACCATTATTTCTTGGTTAAGAACAAATTTCATGATTCAAACCTTTTTTCCAAATCCTTAAATGATAAAGATTCTGTGTGTATCAGTCCTTCAACTGCATTAACATCTTTAAGTCCATTACCAGTGATAACAAGACAAACAGTATCTGATTTAGTTATTTTTTCTTCGTAAATAAGTTTTTTCAGCCCGCCAAAAGGAACTGCTCCAGCTGGTTCAGCAAATAAACCTGTTTCTTTTCCTAATTCTGCTATAGCATCTAAGATTTCTTCATCTGTGAGAGTGATATAATAACCATTACATGCTTCAATATACTTACAAGCTTTAATGACATCGCGTGGTTTACCTACAGAAATACTATCAGCAACAGTGTTACCTTTAATTGCTATAGGTGTATATGGTTTTCCTTTATCAAATACTTCCTTTATCGCAGG
>JAGLOH010000562.1 GCA_023139025.1 Candidatus Heimdallarchaeota archaeon
TGCTTCTTGTTCAAGGATTGCTTTACCAGATAATTTGCTCGATTATAGAGATTTTTCACTTGATGACAAAGTGTACTCAGAGCTTGATGATAGGAAAGTTCTATGCATTCTACTCGTAGTACTTTCGTCATCACTTTTCTCCCTTGAATTCCCTATAAAAGCTCCTGTAATAATTGTCCTAAAAGTGTCTTCCAAAGTGATTCATTGTACTTTTAATTTGACTACATGACGATGAATAATCATAATAATTCTTTGAGTCTTCCCGGATCAGGTACATGAACTAGAACCGATTCTTGAGAATTTTCTAGTTTCACGTTGGCTAGAAACCTATTTGGTCTACTCTGAAACCTAGCAAAGGAAAATGTGCCAATTAATTCCATCGCATTACATGATTTTTCTTCATTCATATTGTTTTTCGTTTTTGCAGAATGTGAAAAAAAACGTAAAATCCCAACAAAAAAGGTCGGGGTTTAGTCTAGAATTATTAGATAAACGTTTGCTTAATTAAAACTATGAAACATTAAATAAAAACATAACAAAAAAAATAAAAAAGGAAAGAGTTATAGTTAATCAACCGGAAGAATCAGAAGATTTAGAGGTCTCTGGCTCTTTCGGTCTCTTGTTTTTTAAAGATCGTTTAAATGTCTTTAGCAGAAACTGTTTTTCTGGAGTTAGCCTTGGTTCGGCCAGCTGCTGATTTTAGGAGATGAGCAACTTGAATGTTCAATGCATCAACGAAATCGCCTGCTACATTAAACTCACCAAGGGTTTTGACATATTCACGAACTTTGGATTTGACTATTAACATTTGAATGTTTTTACCCATAAGATAACCCCCATATTGCTATGGTTATCATTGTTACAGTAGCCACTAGTAGTATTTAAACTTATTCCGTAAAATAGCGTTTATGGATACTTTAAAAGCATTCTATGAAGAAAGATTAGTTGTTTAGTTGATCAACTAGTCAATAATTCTTCAAACTGAAAATAGTAAGAAGAATAGTATGAAGGATTCTTTCCAAGTGTATTTCTAAATGATAATTCTGAAAATTGCTTTAGAGAATTCAAAAAAAAAGAGTTTGGATAAAATCCAGCTCTAGTTGATTCTATTTTCTTCTTTAGTCACTTGGTACAAAGAAACCAATGATAAATGCTAATAAACCGCCACCTGTTGCTCCCCAGAATGCTATGAAGTCTATCAAGGGATTAGTTGGAACAAATAACAGATATGGAACTTGTGTAGCAGCACCTATTACATATGGGAATACACCCGCATCAATTGCCATCCAAATTGGTAACACTAATGAAAAACCAATTA
>JAGLOH010000563.1 GCA_023139025.1 Candidatus Heimdallarchaeota archaeon
TCTCCAACACCTGCCCCGACATCTAGAACAGCTTCTACTTCTTCCGGAAACATGTCAATTAACTTTATGGTGTAGTTCTTTTGGGCTTTTGGCAGCTCATCAAGAGTCACAGGTTGCCCCTTTTGCCAAAGTCCTTGATGAAGAGACTTTAAACCAAGTCCTTTTACATAAATTTCAAGATCCAAACTGTCTTCGTCTCTTCTATTTTTTGAATATTCTGTAAAATCACTGTATCCCAACAACCACCCTTTTTTTCTAAGTTTTGATTTCTTCATAAATTCACTGTATCCCAATAACTAGCTTTACTTGCTAGATTTTCATATCTTTAGAGTTCGCGCAATATTTTCAGATGTCTCTTTTGAATCAAATGTATCGATTTAGGTGATGTCTCACTAATTATTGAGGGAAACAATTGATTTACTCCCTTTTCCTTGTATAATGTTTTAAACATTTTGATATTTTCAAAGTATCTGCTGAAAAGAAGATGAGGATTACTGCACTAGAAGAGATAGAAGCTATGAATCAGTGTAATGTTTTGAGATTAATTGGTGATAACCCAAAACTGGAAAAAATGAGAAAATTGATTTGTTAAAATCTCTCTCAAATCACCTATTTTTTTTTCTACTGTGAATCCGTTCCTTTCTTAAAAGCTAGAAATCTGTAGGTAACATGTTCAAGGAAGAGCTATTTTCGTCTGTTTATTTTTCATTTTTTTCGCCTTCAATTGACTGAATGTGATAAAATAATATGCGAGAAGATATTCATTAAAGGCTGCAAGATACACAAACATAACCTTCACATTACTTTTTTTTATTAGATTAAGTAGAAAGAAATCTTTCAAAAGAACGAAAAAGGAGAAAAAAAAGGAAATGTTTACTTCAGTCTTTGTTTCGTTTTGAGTACATGAGTACAGTTCCGATAACTGCCAAGAGTACTGGTAGTGCAAGTATCTCGAGATTTGTCTTTGTTGGTTGTATTGGAATCAATTCTTTAGCTGTATTAGCTATATATTCTATTATATCCAAGGTTTTTCCCATATAACCTTCTTCCCATAATCCTTGATTGGTAAAAACAACTAAACCTAGGTTTGCTTTAGTTATCATAATTGTAGCACCAATCCAAGGACCCGTCCAGAATCCTTCATAACCAGAGATTAACGCTGATATATCCCATCCAAGTCCCCAGTTATTATGAACAGGAGTATGCATTAATTGAACAGTTGATTCTTCTAGAATTCTTATTGTATCATAAACTCCTTTGTTCATATGAACTATAAGGAATTTAGACAAGTCCCCAACTGTAGATAATATTC
>JAGLOH010000564.1 GCA_023139025.1 Candidatus Heimdallarchaeota archaeon
CTAATCACATTACCAGGCCAGAATGGGGAAATAATAGCTATTTCTCCATCAGATTTCTGCAAAGTTTCTTTGAAGTGATTGGAATTGAATAAAATGAATAAAGAAACTATATCTGTTGGAATTATGATAACAGCTGATGCTGATGTGATTTTCTTTACAGCACTCGAGCTTATTTTCATTTTGCTATTTTCTTCAAGATCTATTATACCTGTAATATCTTCAAGAACTTGATTTAGAGCTTTATTGTTATTCTTGGAGTCTTCTTTTTTCTTTTCTAATTCAGAAGAGATTATGAATTGACGTACGGGAATTTCCACTTCTCCTTCTTTAATGTGGAAAATTCTACTCTCTTCAAATAATGGGTAAATAAATTCGCTGTCAAATATGGTAGTAGTGATGTTTTTCCATGCCTTCATGTATTCCTTATTTTCAGGTTTTATACTAGTAGCATATTTTGATATTAGGTAATTAAGCGTTGAAAGATGTAAGGGATTGTAAAATTCAAAAAATTGTCCTAAGGTTTCAAAAACTGCTAATGAATCCATGCTTTTCTTGGCAATAATTTCAATTATTTTGGTGAATTCAAGGCTGTAAAAGAGTATCTTTGAGGGATCAGCGTGATGGATTTGGAAATCACTTGAGTTATTAGCTATAATAGAATAAGGAATTATGTCATTTTGAAGTATTTCTTTTGTGAAAGGACTGTCCCTATACCCCACAGAGATTATAGCTATATCGTGTTCAGAAGACATGAATTTGACACCAATTATGGATATGAACTATCATTGGAATATTTATTTCACACACTTTCAATCGTACCATCATTCATAAAGATTTTTATGGATTACAGTGACATAATCTTAACATAATTAGAATTAGACGCATTGTAGAACAATAATACCAAAACTGTTTATAAAGTGAAATAAACATGAATATCCAAGAAGGCCGATTTAGTTACATCCTTACAAAATAGATAACGCAAATTATTAATTGTTTAAAAGCACACTTATTATATTAAATGTTGACTTTCGATTCTCTTTTTGATTTCGTTAACGTTTTTCAGTAAATCTTTATTATTTTCGTTGGTGAATATATCCCAGTAATAGAACATTAATTGCTCAACCCAGCGATAGTGTTTTTCAGCCTCAGAGAAGTTCGATTTATCAAGTGATGTTAAGATATAATTGTTAAGAAGATCAACCAGGAATAAAGGATCGGTAATCCATTCTTTTTTATCTAATAAGCTTCGGATAACGTCATTTCTATCCACGCTAAATTTCTTTAAAGTTTCATCAGGAACTTCACTAGTA
>JAGLOH010000565.1 GCA_023139025.1 Candidatus Heimdallarchaeota archaeon
CAGTTAAGAGAATTAAAAGAAATACTAGAAATTGTTTTACACATAAGACCTAACAAGGATATTGAAAATATTTAAAGCACTATAAAAAAAGAATTATTCCAAAACTATATTATTTAAGACTTAATCACATAGAAAGAGAAGTTATACAAAGAATTGACCTTGTATGAAAGTCCTCTTCTTTCATTGAATGATAATGAAAAATAGTACGTTCGAATCTGTGCAAAAATTTCAATACTTTTAAGAATTCTTGTTTAAACACCTTCGAAAAATCTGATGAGAAACGTATATATTAACAAATTCATAAACTAGATACATATGAAAGTTAGAGAAATAAGAGAAAATGTTTATTGGTTAGGTGCAATAGACTGGGATAGAAGACTATTTGATTCATTAATACCACTTCCAGATGGAACTAGTTATAACTCATATTTGATTAAGGGAAAGGAAAAAACTGTTCTAATTGATACAGTAGATCCAAAAATGACAGAAACTCTTTTGTTACAATTAAAAGACATAGAAACAATTGATTACATTGTATCACATCATACTGAACAAGATCATTCTGGAGCAATTCCTGCAGTACTTAAGAAATATCCAAAATCGATAGTTTTAGCAACAGAAAAAGGGAAAGAAATGCTAATAGATCATTTATTGATTTCTCCAGAAAAAATACAGATTGTAGAAGACGGGGAGGAAATTCCTTTAGGGGATAAGACATTAAAATTCATCCATACTCCTTGGGTTCATTGGCCAGAAACAATGGTTTCTTACCTTGTAGAAGATAAAATACTCTTTTCTTGTGACTTTTTTGGTTCACATGTAGCTACAACTGATCTATATGTTAGAGATGAAGGGTTAGTCTATGAAGCTGCTAAAAGATATTTTGCTGAAATAATGATGCCTTTCAGTAAAATTATTCGAAAAAACATTGATAAAGTAAAAAAAATGGAAATTCAATTGATAGCTCCTAGTCATGGTCCTATTTATGACAAACCCTCTTTCATAGTAGATGCTTATGAAGATTGGATTTCAGATACTCCAAAAAATGTTGTTGTTATTCCTTATGTATCTATGCACGGAAGCACAAGAACTATGGTAGAATACTTAGTTGGTGCTCTAGTAAAAAAAGATGTGACGGTCTATCAATTTGATTTAGCTGTTGTAGATATCGGTAAACTTGCTATAACTCTGGTAGATGCTGCTACAGTGATTCTTGGCACCCCAACGGTTCACGCAGGTCCACATCCCTTAGCAGTATATGCAACCTATCTACTAAATGCTTTGAAACCAAAAATTAAACTAATTTCAGT
>JAGLOH010000566.1 GCA_023139025.1 Candidatus Heimdallarchaeota archaeon
GATAAACCAAAGACATAATTAGGATTGACTCTTGACTTGAAATAATGGTGTTTTCGAAAATTCCCAACATGTTTTCTAGCTTCTTTTTCACTAATATCAAGATCCTTCTTTATAGATTTAATTGACATCACATTATGCATAAGTAAATGATTGAGAATTTCTATTCCAATTTTATTTAGGTTGAGTATCTTCTTGTCTGTTGTAACAAACTCAGATAAGATTAAGGGATGGTTATTCTCTGAAGCTTTCTCCTTCTCCAGAGCTGAGATTATTTTGTAGTAAGGTAAAATCCATTGACCATTCTTGTAATCATAATTGGCAAAATTGAAAGATTTCAATCTGCTACTTGTATCAAACTTGAAAATATTAGACGAAATAATATCATTTCTTTCTGTTACACCATCACAAAGCTTCTGTAAATCAATCTTAACTTGAGGTTTATCTGGAGCTACATAATGTACCATAACTGATTGAGAGTTAGAATAGCTAGTATAAATCGAATGAAGAAATGAACTCTCAGGTAGTTCTTTAAAAAAGTCAATTTTTGAAGACAGGGGAACATTATATACAATTCCATAGATTGCCATATCTAGAACTGAGTAATTCAGAGATAAGCCTTCATAAATTAGTTGTCTTTCCTTCAATTTTCTTTTATACTTTGATAAATTGGAAGAATCCATTGAAAGTTTGTCTACTAATTGATTATTGCTTAATGTTTGTTCTCTCATGATTGTCTGGAAAACAAGAAATTCTAATTTGTTGAATTTAGGCATAATTTTAGATCGATAATCAAAGAATATTTGAAGAAAAATGTCCCAAGAAAGTTTCTGGTTATTCTGATAATAATAATCTAGAATTTCAAGGAAGTATTTTGATGTTTCATCTGAGCAACAAAAGCTATAGTAAGAAATAGGAACTCTATAATTAAAATTCTCAAATCTTATCGGATTACGATTTTTCGACCAAAAAGCATACCATTTCTCTTTTTTCTGTTTCTTTTCCATTATTTTGGTTAGAGCATGAAAACAGATTATATCCCATTCTGGTGTATCTAAATTGACTTTATATCTATTAATTAGTTTCTCAAAATCCTTGTATGCTTCTAGCAATATAGTTTTTGCTAGCTCCATTCTTTGTTTTAGTTCAGGATTTTGAATATAAGACATCAATTAATCAGCTAATAGACTTTTATTTATCTTTTTTGTCTGAATGTAGGGTTTTTGTTCTTAGTATCGGGGAAACTTACACGATTACAGTTTCTTACTGGTGTTTTTTACTACTGTTTTTACCATTTCATGACTTTTTTC
>JAGLOH010000567.1 GCA_023139025.1 Candidatus Heimdallarchaeota archaeon
CAGATGTCTCAAGATTACTAAAGAACACATCAAAATTTTCATCCTTTTTATATGAAATTGATTATGATATTTATAGACATGGCAGTTAATACATTTGCATCCACTCTTTTAGGTAAAATAAAAAAGTTTGGAAAAAGTCAGAAGGAATCAATCAAGGAAAACCTTTGTACTAAAGGTGAGTTACCTTTGTTAGTGCAGATTTTTGGATCGGTATTTATTTGGTTTCTTCTATTCATAGTGTTCATGTCCACAATTACTCCAACTCAAAGATGGATTATAGCTTTAGTTGCTGTAATAGTAGCCTTTGGCTTTGTCCAAGGTTTGAATTTCATCGGTCGAAAACTGGTTCTGAAGGAATTCAGAGAAGAGGAATTTCCAGAAATTGATTCGCTTGATCTAACTAATAATTCAATTTTAATAGGGGAGGAGTTTCAACAAGGTGGATTAGTGTTATCTCAAAAAGTTAGAGGAAGATATCACCTCACACCTATCGTTGCTCTCAAAATTGATTCCATTTCTTCCTCAACATCTTCAATTTTCAGCTCAATATCCAGCATTACTCTACAAAAATTAAGTCTAAAATACCATTGCAGTATTATTGATACTGCCAAATACGAAGTTCTGCTCTTGAAAGGACAACCAAAAAGCTCTAAACATACTTCATTATTCATTACTCTTCAGATTTTAGAAGAAACATTTTTCCAGCAAGTATTTGATACTTTAACAGAGTTCACGAGAGAAAAAAAGATTTCATTTGAGAAGCTTGATGAGAGCGTATTGAAAGAGATTTTTCCTCTATATGAAAACGTGCTTCATATTTCACAAAATAGAGAAGAAATACAAAACATTACAGAATCACTTGATATAATCGATAGTGATCCAGATGATCAGGATGAACGAGATGAAAGATTTGTGGAATTTCTAGTTAAAGAAAACAATAAAGACTCCTCAGAAGAAACTGTAACTGTCAAAGAACAAAGTAATGTCATCATTCTAGACAAAGTTGATGAAAAACAATCGATTGATTCAGAACAGGTGAATCAAGAATCAGACTCAAATCAAAAAGAAATGATCAAGAATATTCTTTTAGGGGAACTAAATTTTTCTATCGACAGTTTTCTTTCAGCTGCTAGAGGTTATTACAAAAAGGCTATAGAAACAGCTCTAGAGACCAAATATAAGGCAAATACAGAACGTTTCTTGAAAACTGTTCATCTCTATTGCGAAAGAGAAAATATTCCTTTTTATTATCCATCATATTCTTATCTTCTCAAAATTGTTGAATTTCTAGATATAGAACTGCCATC
>JAGLOH010000568.1 GCA_023139025.1 Candidatus Heimdallarchaeota archaeon
CCTAACATTTTTTGTAAGTATGTTCTTTGATAATTTAAGCGCTATCATTCTTATAGGGTCTTTAACAATTGTTACGTGCAAACAGCTAGAACTTAATCCAGAGCCTTATGTATTATTCGTAGGTATAAATACTATTATTGGGGGATTACCTACTCCTGTTTCTTCGATACCAAATATTATCTTCTTTAACTTATATCCAGAGACAGGAATGAGTTTCATCAAATTTACAGCTTATATGTTCCCAATTGCCATTCTTTTCTTTGCACTTGCATCTGCCTTTTTCTTCTTTGTTTATAGGAAGCAGCTCAGGATCAAAGTCACTGATGAGAAAAAAGAACAAATAGGAAGAATTAATCCCTGGTCAGGTATTGCTGATAGAAAAAACATCTGGAAATCACTAATTCTACTCGGCTTTCTTTTTGTAGGATTTATACTTACAAGTATTCCAGGTAATCCTCTAGATGTAGCTTTAATGGCTTTAATATCGGTCTTTTTCGGTCTTTTTCTATTCAGAACAGATTTGAAACGATATCTTAGAGAAGGCGTCGAATGGGAGATGATTATTTTCGCTATCGCTTTATTTGTTCTAATGGGACTTTTAACAGCTGCTGGAGCATTACTCCCATTAACTAATGTGCTTACAAAAATTCTAGGTCCAGTCCCAACAACAGGTGGGTTAATTTTGGTAGCTGTAATAATCGGAGCAGTAGGTTTACCAATCGCAGGATTTTTGAATAGCTTTTCAGCTGCACTAATTTTCTCTTATATCTTTAAAGCTTTACCAGCATTATTACCAACCGGTTTATGGATCGGTTTTGTTCTTTCTGGAAATATTGGGGGGGCATTAACACCTCTTGGATCGATTACGATTCTAATGTCACTAGAGATACTCAATAGGGAAGGATATCCTATGTCCTTTCTCAAATATATAAAAAAGATGCTACCTTTAACATTAGCTTGTGCAGCGTTGGGGATGGCGTATTCAATCATTCTAGTAGTCTTGGGCTTGTAGTAACTTAGTTTGTTTCAGACCAAGAATGATATCTGATCAAAAAAAGCCCTGATGGGAAAAATCACAAAAAAGTGAAAATCTTAAAAGAGATTTAACTCTTTGTGTTTTTCAACTATTTTTTCTGCCATTGTGTCAAGTGCTTTGAAATCCTCTTCCTTTGGATGACCTTTGGCATAAACAGGTTCTAAAATCTCAACTTCTTTTAATCCAGGTACCATGCTGACAACTTGGTCAATGGTCTTTGTAAACCATCCATAAGAGCCAATGACTGAAATTAGTTTAATTTTTGGTT
>JAGLOH010000569.1 GCA_023139025.1 Candidatus Heimdallarchaeota archaeon
TAACTACTAATAACTATCTCTTATAAGTTGACAATAGAAAGGAAAAATTTCGTTCTGTTTAATCACAACCAGGACCACAACACATCCAGAAGAAGAGTATACTCAATAGTACATCAAAGAATCCTCTATCACCTCGTCTATGTCTTCGGTCGTCATAGTAGTCTCTTTGCTGAGATTGTTGCTGATATTGGGGGATTTGTTGAACTGGTCCGCTTTGTTGAACAGGAGCTTGGTAACGAACAGGGAGTTTATCATTCTTATATTGAAGAATCACATCTTCTAGATCATGACCACAATATTCACAAAATTTACCTTTCGCTGTATGCTTACTACCGCAATTAGGACAGAAAATTTCACTCATACAAGCTTAAATTACACATTCTCATATATAAATTATAAGAAATGGAGAGGAGAAAAAGGGAAAGAGATTATTATCTCTTTCGAATTAAGGAATTGAAATAAAGAAGAAATTTTGAATCAGAATTGTTTTACCTGTACCAGGAGAACCTATAACAAAATTTAGAGAATACGAAGGAAATCCTCCTCCTAGAATTGTATCAAAATTGTCTAATCCTGTCTTTATTACTTTCATTGGATCAAAACACATCCATCACTTTCTTTGAATTCTGTGATCATTGGTTCTATTTTCTTGGTTATTATATCCCCAGTCATCTCAGTAATGAGGGAAACAAAATTATCAACCCAGCTAATTAAACCATTTCGGAGCTCCTTTACTGTGATATGATTAGTATCTAGATCTAAACATATACCAGCATCAGAGATACTACAAGTATCTAGAAAAGCAAAATTGTCAGAAACTGACTTCATGGAACACTTAAATAATACAATTGTGCTAGTTTCTCCAATAATATTAACTAATGTATTCCAGATTTTACTATACAATTCTTGAAATACAATCAATAATTCAATCTTCAGATTAGAATTCATAAAACCACTTTTTTTTTCAATATTTTATTCATTTCTCAACACTCACTATCGCTTTCTTGGCAAAACTAATAAGTTTCGAAGCTGAAATTGGTTTCTGGACAACAGTAACATCATCTGGTATAGTGATATCAGAATATCCAGTAATTGCTAAAAACTTTAGTTTTGGTTTTTTGTCCCTAAGTTGAATAATCAATTCTTCACCCCCCATTTTTGGCATTACAATATCTGTTATTAGTAGATCAATTTGATCATCAATAATAGCTAATGCATCCTCACCGTTTGAAACAGAAACAACACTAAAACCATATTTTTCTAAAATTGAAGTATATATCTTCCTTACATCATCATTGTCTTC
>JAGLOH010000057.1 GCA_023139025.1 Candidatus Heimdallarchaeota archaeon
AGGACATCTTCCCTTGTATTCTAACGGGATGTGAGAAACATCTATGTTCATCGATTCGCCATATTTTGTTACAGGAGACACTCCCATCATTTCAGCAGGTTCAGGTTCTAAATTATCGATTAAGCTGGTTCTTAGAACTGAACTATTCTGATGTTCAGCATATGGTAAAGCTGTCTCTCCAATGGTTGATTCCGAAAAAAGACTTTGGATATCCATATTATCAATATCCATCTGAACAGGATCAGTATAAAATTTGTTAGGGGAAGATTGTGATTGACTAGAAGGTGATTGTGAATCTATGTCAAGGTCATATGAAGTTAATGAAGAATCTGTTTTTTCTTTTTTCGACAAGTTCAGTTTTTCAAAAATCTTACAGTGGGTAGATATTGGACAGGATTGGCTCCTAAATTCAAGATTTGGGGCAGGATCAATAAAAGTTCGTCCAATTAGTAAAGAACCATTTAAAGGATGGATTTTCAAACCTTGTTCAAGGAGAGCTCTAAGAACCTCTTTTGGATCATAAGACTCACCGTTTATCTCTATGATGCCCTTAATATCACTTAGATTCATCATAACATGTACATATTTAGTTTAGTAAGTTAAAAAATAAGTATTATATCAATATGGACGGGGGTATTACTATTTTAATATTAAGCCTATCAATCTTGATATTTTAAGTGAATTGCTTTGGTTACTCTTGTTAACCAATCATCTAGTTTGCCAATTAATTCAGAATGGACTTCAGGGAGAAGTACATCTTCTTGAGGCATTTTTGAAACTCTTTGAACCCAAGAGTTTAGCTCATATAACATTGGTGACATTCCGACATGAGTTTCGACCTCATCCCTTAAATCCTCTATCATCTTTGATATGTTCCCACAACTACTAGTGGGGCTAACCATTTGTGTTATATGTTTAAATTTCTTGGAAACAGCATTAAAAGCTGCATCAGCTTCAGCTGAAACTCCTGCTCCATCGTCTTCTTCAGCTATACCTGGAGAAGTATATTCTACAGTAGCTGGTTCAGCTGGTACTGCAACTGCAGGTGTAGATCCTTTCTTGGCTTTGCCTTTGGATTTTGCAGGGGCTGCAACAGCAATAGATCCCAACCCATCAATCTTAGTGTTTAAGTTTGCGATCATATCCTTAATTCCAGGAATCTCACTAAGTTTAAGACCTACCTCAGAAACCTGATTTTCAACATTAGAAAAACCTGTCATCTTTGTTTCCAATTGCGTAATTTGAGTAGATAGCTTAGAAATCGCATCATTTACATTTTGAACAAGAGTTGAAAGCTTATTGATTGAGTTAATTAGTTGAACTAACATTTCCTCTGGGTTACTCATACATATTCACATATAGTAATTGTTATCAAATTAAAAAAATTTTTGGATTAGGCGTAATCAAAAACTAGCTTCCGTTTATTAGCTGAATCAAATTTCGTTTAGGAGAGACATAATCTTAATATATCTAGCAAACTTTTCATAGATGAGGCTAATGAGCGAAAGAGATATCGTGGAATTACTAGTTAGATGGCGTTCTGTGGCAATGATGTTAGAAAGAAAAGAATTTGAGAAAATTGCTGGAGATCAAAAAGGATTAATTGCAGCCATACTCATGATACTTCTAGAGATGCAGAACAAGGGTTCAGGAGGATACTAGTTACAACCATACTTAAAAAAACATACTGGATATGAATCAATGTTAGCAGAAGAAGAATTTTGGCCTAGAATAGCAATCGAAGCCAATGAATTAAAAAAAGAATTGCCAACATTCAAACCAATAGACGGAAATACACTTCAATGGAGGGGTTTTATTTTTGGAGCAGGTTTATATGAAAATGGTGTTTTTGTACTTGATATCGATATTCCGAGAGAATATCCATTCAAACCTCCGAAGGTAAAAATGCTAACAAAGGTTTTTCATGCTAATGTATTTGATACAAGAATATGTGTAGGGGTTCTAGGAGCAGATTGGACCCCAGCGAACAATCTAGTTGATGTTATAGAATCAATTCGCTTCATTTTAAGTAATCCAAATCCTGATGATCCTTTAAATTCAACAGCTGCTAATCTGATGAAAAGAGACCCTAAAGAATATGCTAGAAAAGTTCGAGAATATGTAGAAAAATATGCTACATTTGATCAGATAGGTAAGTACAGTTTATAGTAAACCTTCTTTTATTACAGCATAATTGAATCTAGCATCATAAGGAATTTTTATTTAGAGTTAAGAAAATAATATGTCAATGTCACAGGGTTACGTACAAGAAATATTCTCAAGTTTCCAAGGTGAAGGAGCAGCAGTTGAGGGAAGTTGTTATGGATTAAGGCAGATTTTCATCAGATTCTCAGGGTGTCCTCTTGCTTTAGGTGTTCATGGAACAAAAGGTTGTATTTGGTGTGATTCTCCGAAATCTTGGAGTACAACTCCATCAAAATGTCTTGTGGAAACACAAGCAGGAACTCAATCCTTTGAAGAAATAGCTAACCCTTTAACACCTGAAGAAATTTTAGATTTTGTAAAAAAGCTTTCTACTAAGGATTTACACTCTGTAAGCTTGACGGGGGGAGAGCCCTTGTATCAGGAATCATTAATTGAAGATATTACTTTTCTTCTCAAAGAGGCAGGATATAAAACATATCTAGAAACAGCATACACTGATAATTTTGTGTTTCTAGAAAAATTATCAGATAAAATTGATTTTGCATGTGTAGATATAAAGGATAAAACAGCGAATGCTGCTTTAGAATGGGAGAATCTTGTAAATCAGGAAGTAAAAATGAGTAGAATACTAAAAAACGCAGGAACTAAAGTGTTTGCAAAAACTGTAATAACCAAAGCCTCAAAAAAAGAAAATTTTGAGATTATTGCAAAGAAGTGTGGATCCATAGATCTTCCCATTGTTATCCAATTTGTTACACCAATAGTTAATTCTAAGGTTGAACAACCAACATGGGAGCAAATGAATGATTTCTCTCAAATTGCTGGGAAATTTCTTTCACCTGAAAAAATAGGGATTTCAATACAAATGCACAAAGCCGTAGAAATCTTGTAGGGAATAAAGATGAATCTAAATAGCAAAAAACTATCAGATGTTCAAGCAAATAAATCAAAGATACAGATAGGTATTAGGAGAGTAGGTGTAAGTGATATTCCAAAAATTATTCGTAGGAAACGTTTTGGTGAATATAATGAATTATCAGCAAAAATAGATGTTTATGTTGATTTATTGCCTTCAAAAAGAGGAATTCACATGTCCCGAAATCTAGAAGCAATTAATGAAGTTATATCAACTCTTACAGGAGAAGTTATTTCTGATTGTGAAGAATTATGTGCTCAGATTGCAGAAAAAGTTCTTTCTATTCAACCAGGAGCAACTAATGCCGAAGTAACACTTATTGCAGATTATGAAATGGAAACTCATTCAGAAGCCATTGGAAGGAAGAAATCCAGTGTTCACAAATTAAGAGCTGGAGCTCTTGCGCATAAAACTAGAGAAACTATTACGATTACTAAAGTAATTGGTGCAGAGGTCGAAGGAACAACAGTCTGCCCCTGTTCTCAAGAACTATCAAGGGATTTTACTAAGGAAAAACTTGCAGAAAAGGGGTTCACTGAGGAACAAATAGATTACGTAATTGAAACTATTCCTTTAGCTTCGCATAATCAGAGATCAAAATCAATTTTAGTACTTGAGCAACCAAGAGATGCGGAAAGAATAGAACTTGAAGATATAATTGGAATACTAGAAACATCAATGAGCTCACCTACACATGAAGTACTAAAACGAAAAGATGAACAAGCTGTTGTTCTCTATGCACATCAACATCCAGCCTTTGTAGAGGATGTAGTAAGATCGATTTTGCAGAAAGTTTCTAAAAAATACTCAAATCAACCCCCAGAAACATTAATCTGTGTCAAACAAATTAACTATGAAAGCATTCATCAACACAATGCAGTTGCAGAAGTTAAAATATCTTTAAAGAAATTGATGGAACAACTTAATGGATTGGAAGGAAATGAAGACAATCAATAAACCGCCATATCATATCATTGTAGAAGATTTTGCTAATCAAATGATTTATGATGGATCTCAACTTTCAAGTCATTTTACTGCTGAAAAATATGGTATAATAGGTGATAGTATTCTTGTTTTTAGAGGGGGAATGAAGCTTTCTCCAAAGGAAATGGTTGATATTAAAGATATTCTCAGAGAATCGCACTTGAGTAATATTTTAATTAGTTCTGATGATTCCCTGCATTTCATAATTGAGGAATTTGATATACAACCACCAAATATGGAACTAGAATATTACAGACTTCGAATTTTAGCTCAAACAGTCATCGATATTTTGAAGGAGAAAAATATTGAAATTGAAAGAAAAGGAACAGATATTTTCGTTGATGGAAAAAAACTAAACGTGGGAATTGCTACAGTAGGAATTTCAAGTAGTAAAATCCACTTTGGAATAAATATCCTTAGCACAGGAGTTCCAGAACATGTTCAAGCTATTGGTTTAGCAGACCTCGGAGTAAAAACAGAAGAAATACAAAGCTTAGCAATTCAAATAGCTGAGAAATATATAAGTGAAATATCCAGAATCAAAGAGGATATTGCAAAAACTAGAACAATATAGGTGATAATTTGAAATTAAAAATCTCTGGTGACAAATTAACCTTCGCTTCAGCACATATGTTAACAAGACATGATAAATGTGCACGCCTCCATGGTCATAATTATGATATTGAAGTTGAAGTTGAAGGAAAAATAGATGAAAATAATATGTTGATTGATTTCGGAATCTTCAAAAAAGCTGTTGGGAAGATAGTAAAAAAATTTGATCACAGGATTCTTATTCCCGATTTTAACAAGGACCTAAACATAACAACCACAGACAAACAAGTCATAGTTGACACATGTGAAGGAAGATATTATCGTTTTCCAAGAGAGGATGTAATTTTGCTCCCTTTAGAAGCAACCACTGTAGAGCTATTGGCTAAATATTTTCACAGCCTAATAAAAGAACAGTATCCTCAATTCAAAATAACTATTACAATGGCAGAGACACCTACAAGTGTTGTGACATATACAGAATGAGATTTTAAAGAGAAAATAATACATGAATAATACGGAAATATCAGTAGATAACAGGTGAAAAATATGCGAAAAGCGATTGTCTTGTTTTCGGGGGGAATGGATTCCACCGCATGTTTATATTGGACAATACAAAAATATGATGAAATAACTCTGCTAAGTTTTCTTTATGGTAGTAAAGAAGATCAAACCATTATCAAGGTCAACAAAAAGTTTTCCTCCTTGCTTTCTGTTAAAACTAAGATTATCAATTTGCCTTTTCTAGAAGAATTTTCCCAAGAAGCTGGTTCTAGTCTTACAAAATCTGAAAAGAAACCTCCAGAAGTTAGCTCCTTTGAACAATTAGATAGGGAAGATTTAGCAATGCAAACTGCTAAAGAAGTTTGGATTCCAGGAAGAAACATTCTCTTTCTTTCAATAGCTGCTTCTTTAGCTGATACTTCAAAAGTACCAACAGATATAATCTTTGGAGCTAATAAGGAAGAAGGAACCACATTTCCAGATAATACATTAGATTTTGTTAATAGGATGAATAAATCAATTGAATTAGGGTGTTTAAATCAAGTTACAATTCAAGCCCCATTTCATGATTCAGATAAGAAGGACATAGTTGTATTTCTTACTGAAAACAATGCCAAAATGGCTTTTTCATCATCCTGCTACCAAATAGAGGAATGGACAAATGAAGGAAAACCAATACATTGTGGCACCTGTGAGTCGTGCCAAAGGAGAAAAAGAGCTTTTCATCAAGCAAGTATAGATGATCCCACAGAATACAGATAACTTTGGAAAAAATGTTTTTATGTGTGAACATACATAGTGTTGACACTGGGGTGTTATCATGGGTCTTCGGATTTTTTCAGTTAGGAGAGATGGTAGTTATAGTGAAGTACCTGCAAGAAGAGAGAGTTTTTTTGATGATAATGGAGCATACTTGATCATAGACAGAGTAGAAAGAAGAATCTATGTCTATAGAAAAGATGGAATTCCTTCCTCTTTAGCTTATTGGGCAGGAAGAGCAGCAACGAATCTTAATACAAAAAAAGGATCAAAATACAAAGTCATCAACATAGAACAAGAAGAAAGGGATAGAATATTACCTGAATTGATACAAAAGCTAGAAGAAACCGCTTATTCAGAACCCTCAACAACAAAGACAGGTTTAGGGGGAAGTGCTTATGTTTATGGTGAAAAAATAGTTCCTGCTACTCAAACCATTAGCAAAACAACGAGTGAAATCAAGTACGAAAGGGGATTACCAGAACCAAAGTCAAAACAAGAATCTATTCAAACGATGAAAGGTTCAGAAACATATGATTTTGAGGAAGTAGCTAAAACCCTAGCATCCAAAATTCTGTTTGATTCAAATATCGAACACATGAAAAAAGTTGAAAAACCACCAAAAAATAAACTTAGAAAAGAATTAATTGAAAAAATCGATGGTTTATTAGATAAGATGTACTAGAAAACTGAAATCTCTTTATAATTATTTCCTTTTTCTAATTTTCGCAATAAAGAAGCCTTCAGTTTCATGCAAATGAGGATATAGTTCTTGTACTTCTCCATGTGGTGTAGTTCTTAGAGTTCCAATGACAGGCAGAGGTGTTTCTAGATAAAAATCTTCATTCTCCTGTAGAAAAGATAAAATTATGTTGTGATTCTCATCATGAAATAATGAACATGTGGAATATACTATAGCACCATCAGGTTTAACTAAGTTTGCGGCTTCTTTTAGCAAATCAGTTTGCAAGTCAACATACCAACGTAAGTCTCTTTGCTTCATTTTCCATTTGTTTTCTGGTCGTGAGGAATATGTCCCTGAACTAGAACATGGGGGATCAAGTAATATCTTATCAAAAGTATCGGTAGTCATTTTACTGAATTGCTTAGCATCACCTTGAATAATATCTATTGGTTGAACACCAAGCATCTTCATTCTGTTTCTCAAAATTTTGATGCGTTCATCATTTATATCTACTGCAGTAATCCTTGATTTATTATCTAGCAAAGCTGCAATGTGCGAAGTTTTGCTTCCGGGAGAAGCACACATATCAAGAATGAGTTCATTTGATTTAGGATTCAGAACAAGTGAAGCCAAAGCTGAAGCTTTTTGTTGAATCACAATCTTACCATTTTGGAACTCACTTGTACGAGGGATTGGAATGGGTGTTTTTTCAATTCTTAGCAGATTTGGAATTCCATTATCTCTTGTAAAAGCAATTTCTTGTTCTTCAAATCCAAGAGTTATTTCCTCTATGTTTGATTTTAAATCATTAACCCGAACGTACATAGGAATAGTTGTTAGAAAAGTTGAAAGGATTTTTTCTGCAAAATCCTTTCCCCATTGTCTAATAAATTTCCTTATTATCCAGGTGGGGGTAAAATATCTCAGAGCAGCTTTTGATGCAAAATCATGCTTATTTTCATAAAGAACCTCCTCTTGTAAATTGTTTATCGAATGAAGAATATCCTCTAGTTCTAAATCGTTAATCTTATTATAATGGGGTTTAAGTAATTCAATTACGTGATTTATGTTTTCTTTTTCTACTTTGAGAAGTTGAGTAGCAAATCTGAGGAGAGCTCTCATTCTGAAACTAATTTTTCTCAAAGAAAAGGAGGAGGAGCTTGTTTTAATATACAAATCAATCAAGTTTAGCTTTCTATATATTTCAAAAACATGATAATATATCAAGGATTCATCGTAATTTGTTAAATCATTATCTTGAATATGATATCTAAGAATAGTTCTAATTGAACGACCTTCATCTACTTGTTCAAGTGAAGTTAGAATTAACGGTATTAATGTATTCATATTCTCCCCCTAATTTTATGGTGGTCTCTCATACTACTTAAATTTATCATCGTTTTTGTAAATCTTGATACCCTATCCACTCTTTTGCTTTAAAAGGATGGAAAAGAACTTTTTCATTTGTTTCAAGCTGGAGTACTTGAGCAAACTTACGTAAAGCTATATTGCAATAATCAACAAATGGAATGAACAATAAATTCATTCTGTTTTTTTGATATATTGGAACGGAACTTGAATCCAAATGGAAACTTACAATGGTATTAATTCCTTCTTCTTTCAACTCTTGAAAATCTGAACTTGAGAATTCTTCATTTTCTAACACAAATGATAATTTATTCTCTGGTATGCCGAATGTATGAGCAATCCATTTTTTGTTTAGATGACTCAAAGATACAAGAAAATCTTGAAAACTCATTTCAGGCAAATTCCACATTGTTAATGTCTTGTCAGTTTCTGTAACAAGGCTTGAATCGTCCATTTTACTCAATCCTAGAGTTTGAAGGAAGTAGGGAAAACTTCCTTTTACTGAATGAAGCCATTTGTGGGGTAATCTAATTGTTTTGATGTTATTTGTAATTAAAGACCTTAATAATTCAAAGTCTATTTCTGAAAGAGGAAATTTATTCTCTATAATGGATAAAGGCAATAAAGTTACTGCAACATTTGCTTTGTTATCATTCATGAAATGAACGAGTTTCAGATTCATCAAAGGTGAAACAACGATGCATTTCACATTAGTAGCTTTTAATTTATGGGGGGAAAATGTACCAAATTCAATACCAAAGTCTTTTGAATGTTTTGTTTCCCTATCGCAGATATTAGCAACTGATCCGAGAATTTCATCTAATGATTTTGTCATTCTAAATCAAAGAAATAATAACAGCTTAAAAAACACTTTGGGGGCTTAGTTGAAACTGAAAGAATTATTAAGTTCTTAAATATTTGTTCGAAAAAATTCAGAAAAAAGAAGAGAAAAAGAGAAGATAATTAAGAAATAACAAAAAATTCTGTTGCCCAAAGAATTCCATCATCATCTTCTGTATAAGTATAGTGAATTACATTTCCTATTTCAGCTAGAACAACTTGGTTCCAATGTGTTTCATTGAGATAACCCTGTGAGCATCGAATTATCTTTGAATTATTTAATTGGAACACAAAAATACTATTTCCGTCATCTACATATGAACCCAAATTATCAATTTCAGCTGTTATGTACTCTTGTTGAGGGATTTCTGAAGCGAAGAAAGATTTGAACTGTAATCGCGCTTCTCTTACTACTTGAGAACCTGATAAACCTTCAGCCTCCGCTATAGAGATGTAGCTAGAATCTAAAGCATCAATCACACATACATAAGATAATCTTTGCACAGTACCGCTTTGCCAATAAATTGGGATAAACCAAGCAAACCTAAATCCTATTGAAGTATTTAGAGTATAAGGTACAGGCATCTGAACAATGTAACTCCCCTCATTAGGGATTGTAAGTTGACCTTCCGCTAACTTTGAAGCTGTGACAGCAGAAATGTAACCTCTTTCTCTCAAGTTATAGAATGTTGTTCCATTTTTCCTTATAATCCCAATTCCAGCTAAGGTTTCAGAAGAATCTCTTGGATGTGTAGCGAAGAAAGCAAGAGTTGAATTTTGATATTTGACATATCTGATGTCTTCAACACCTTCTCCGTAGAATCCAAGTCTATCTGAACTATAGTGAGGAAATCCAGGCAATAAGCGTATATTTCCATCTGCTGTTGTATCTCGCTTATTTCCCCATTTTATAATCCATTCTAATTCAATCAAATCTTCTGAAAAAACCTGCAGAATATATTC
>JAGLOH010000570.1 GCA_023139025.1 Candidatus Heimdallarchaeota archaeon
ATTTGAAGAAATAGAATTTGATGAGACTGATGATTTTGAACTAGTTGATGAATAAAAGGAAACTATGAATTGATGTTTAGTATGAATTCTGCAACTTCTTTAGCTGCTTTTGAAATTTTATCCTTATTCGTATCTATTAATTCTGCAGATTCTTTTTCAGCTTTGGTAATTAACTGCTCGAATTGTTTTGTATCTCTCGCTTCCTCGATTTTCTTTTTGAGTATCTCTCTCGCTTCATGTTTTGCCTGTTCCAACCTTCTTACTCTATCACTTTGAGCTTTTTCAATAAGAAAAGATGATTCAGTATTAGCTTCTGATACAATTTGGTCTGCTTGTCGTTCAGCAATCTTTATTTGTTCTATAATCTCTTGTTCTTTTGATGGCAAATATCTCACCTGACATATCTTTTCTCACTAGTTATGTAAGAGGGCAACATGCTAAACTTCTCTCTATTGAAGACTTTGAAAACTTAATAAATAAACCTTATGAAGCCTTCATAAATCATTTAACTTCTTTTGAAATAGGCGAGATTCTTAGGCTAGAGCCATCTTATCAGTCTCATGAGATAGAGCGTATTCTAACAAGACAATTATTAGATCAATATGATTTCATACTTCAAAACATGCCTAAATGGGGGAAAGAATTTCTTGAAGCATATATGATTAAATTCGAGGTAATGAATCTTCAGAGGATTATTAGATACCTCTACTCAAAAGCTCAAGTCGATTTAAGAGATGTAATTAATTTACGAGCTCAAGAGATGCTTGGAAGAACTTCTTTTATAGCAAAGCTTCTCCAGAGTGAAGATTTAGGTGTTTTTCTTGAGAGAATAAAACTAACAGAGTATAAGAAAGTAATCGAAACATCTGAAATACTTTATAGCAAAGTGGGAGATATCTGGCCACTTGAGTTTGCTTTAAATGTCCACTATTTGAATTTGATGTTAGAAAAAGCTCAAAAACTTCCTAGAAATCAAAGAAGCGGTGCATTAAGCTTTGTTCATCAAGAGCTGATTACAAGTGTTCTCCTTGTTATACTAAAAGCTGATTTTGTAAATGTTGATGTAAAGGATGCTTTAGAGTTAATCACATTACCAAAAGATATACCATTCAGACAACAGATTGTATCCCTTGCTGATGAACGAAGTTTAAACATAGATTTAGAAATTCTCAAATCCTTAAATCAAACTAAACTAACTGAAGGTATAGAGCGATATGAGAAAGATAAAATGTTTTTACACATAGAGATTGCTTTGAGAGCGAGAGAATTAGAATTTATAAGAAAGGTTTACTATAGTGACTT
>JAGLOH010000571.1 GCA_023139025.1 Candidatus Heimdallarchaeota archaeon
CGAGTATTTCAGATTCATGTCCTCTCCAAATTGAAAACCTGATAGTCCGTGCCAATATTGCAGCCTAGTTTAAGCTAATTGAAAAACTATCGTGCTGGCTGGACATACTTTTGGTATTCCGCTAAATTGAAAGGAGTTCTCGGGGATAAGTTGTTAGCATTTTGGCTCCCGACTCCGTTACTAAGATAGTATCTTCTAACCTGATGCCCAAGTTCAGGGCTTTACCATGTTTTACTGAACATTGGAAAAAAGCCAAAATATTATTCTTCTCAATCTTTGCTTCCGGGTTCGATTCCCCATTTCTCATTAGGAACGGTTGTTCCTCAACTTCTAGGCCAACATTGTGTCCCATCAGGCCACCTACCATAGGGAATCCAGCAGTTTTAGTGAACTCTTGTGGGACGGCTTGTATTTCATTTACAGTTATTCCAGGGCACAACTTTTCTAACATAATACCCTGTGCGCCTCGTAATGTATCAAAAGCTCTCTGTAGTTGTTCAGGAGGCTTTCCGATAAAAAAGGTTCGTGCAAGGTCACTGGTGTAGCCATGAATGACAGCTCCCAAGTCTATTGAAACAATCTCCCCGGCAGATATTTTCTTTTGAGTGGCAGAAGAGTGAAGGAGTCTGACACGAGGTCCGGATGCTACATATATCGTATGCTTGATAGCATCGGAACCCAGCGTTACCATTCTATGTTGTGCTAGAGAGGCGACCTCAAGTTCTGTCATTCCTGGTTTCAATGCTTCCGCTGCTGTTTTCATACCGGCATCTGCAATTTCACATGCTTTCCGTATAAACTCTATCTCCGTTTCAGATTTCACTGACCTGATTTGTTCCTCAATTGCAAAGGTGGCATTTATAACTTCTACTTTGGGTAAATTGCGTTTGAAGGAACCTTCTAACCATGTCGTAGCTGTGATATCCATAGCAACTGGTCCTTCCGTTCCACCCAGTTGTTCTAATATCTTTAGTATTACCTTTCCCTGACTATCCGGAGTATAAGTTTTAACACTTACCTCTTTTGCTTGTTCTATCGCAGTATCTTTTTCAACCCAAAGTACAGCGAATACAGTTTCTGGCTTCTGGGTTATTATAACAACGCCGCACGTTTGTATACTGGGTTCGGTGACATCGGTGAAATATTGTATGTTTTGAGGAGTGGCCATCACTAATCCACTATAACTATTACGTTGCATGAAGTTACGTGCTTTTTCTTGCCTTTGAGCAATTTCGTTTATCATACTGCTCCTTCTCTTCTAGTTATCTATTTTGGATTTCCCATTTAACCTAATAATG
>JAGLOH010000572.1 GCA_023139025.1 Candidatus Heimdallarchaeota archaeon
TGTAATGCTATAGGATCATTGAATCTTTTCCAATATCTAAGAAGAAAAAGAAGATTATGAGGTGAGGGAAACTTTGGTTGAGAACCAAATCCCCCTAATATTTCATCGAATCTATTATCTAACTCATCAAATCCGCGGATGAGTAATTCTTCACCATTGTAATCAGATTGAGATAAAATTGTTGAATCATGAAGATGAGTTGTAATTTCTTCAGCTGTTTTGAGAATATCATTTCTTTTTGATTTCCAAATCTCAACTATCTGATTAAGAAGGTCAATCAAACCAGACATGCCAAACCTACTGTTTTTGGGAATATATGTTCCAGCGAAAAATGGCTTCTTCTCATGGGTCATAATGATAGTCATAGGCCAACCTCCTCTGCTTGTCATAATTTGAGTTACAGTCATATAGATGCTGTCAATATCCGGACGTTCTTCTCTATCTACCTTAATTGAAATAAAATTATCATTTAGAATTTTAGCTACTTCTTGATCTTCAAATGATTCATGTTCCATAACGTGACACCAGTGGCAAGTTGCATAACCAACCGATAGAAAAATCGGTTTATCTTCTTCAGAAGCTTTTTTGAAGGCCTCTTCTCCCCAAGGATACCAGTCTACTGGATTGTAAGCATGCTGGAGTAAATATGGACTCTGTTCATTTATCAGATGATTTGGCTTAGACATCTTCTTCAAGTACAAGATAAAATTTTCACTTTAAATAGTATCCAAAGAACAAAAATTCTATGGCTTCTTAATTATTTATCACTTCAATAAAACAAAGCAAATATTTGAAAAAGAACATTAGGTACAGACACTAAGAAAACTATTTAACTTCTAAAGATAGGGAAGAATTACAAAATGCTCCTCAATACATCTATCAAGTCTAAAGCACTTTTTCTAATTCTAATCTTTTCTTTAAACTTCATCCCAAATTATAAATTATTAAACTCCGATATTTTTTCAGATGAATTGTTTGAATATACTGTTCTCAAGAATGTTGGTTCTGATCAATTTGAAGGATACAATTTATTTGTTGTGGAAAGACACAGCACTCCTAGTTGGGAGATACTAAACCGAACCATGTTCATCACAGATTTAGATGGGAGAATCTACTTTGAACGAGAGATGCTTACAGATGGAGCTTTAGCTGATAATGCTGCTGAATTCATTAATTCAACAACAATCCTTTACGCGGAGCTTGGACATGCTAGGCTATGGAATATTGAAACTAATACGACAACTCATTTTAGCTTTTCAGGACATCATGATATAGAAA
>JAGLOH010000573.1 GCA_023139025.1 Candidatus Heimdallarchaeota archaeon
GTTGAAGAAAACATCTCTGAAAAAATTTCAAAAATAGAAAAACCTGAAATCAGGAATTTTTTTAGAGTTGCAGAATTAATAGCTCATAGTGATAAAGGTAGAAGAAGAAAGAAAGATTTTTCAAAATCATTTCTAGTTAATGCAAATAAAATGTTTACCTCAGTAACAGATTATGCAAATTGCATTATTGAAAATAATCTCATTTTGGGCGAAGTTTCAATACATAAGAATGATGTAAGAGAGCTGGAGTTTCCAGCTAAACATTTTGATGGAATTATTACTTCTCCCCCCTATTCTATTGCTTTAGATTATGTAGATAATGATAAACATGCGTTAAAATCTTTGGGGCACAATCTAGATAATATTAAAGACGATTTCATTGGAGTTAGAGGTAAAGGTTCAAAGAAAATAGAACTTTATAATGAAGATATGAAAAACGCATATCAAGAGATGGATCGTGTCCTCAAATCTGGGAAATATTGTACAATTATTATTGGTAATGCTAGAGTTGATAAAGAAGAAATTAAAACAGTAGAAAATACCATCAAAATTTTCCAAGAGATGAATTATAAGTTAGTGAAAAATATTGACAAAATCATATTTGGACTTTACAACATAATGCAGAAAGAGAATATTCTGATTTTTAAGAAAGAGTGATATTACTGCTTGATTTTCTTATACGTATCAATTATCAGTTCTACCAATTCTTCAATGGAGATCCCGGGTAAATCTACTTCTTTGTCTCTAAAAAACGGCTTAATTTTCTCTATTAAAATAGTATTTTCTACTTCTTGACCTATAAGATGATTCTGCAACTCTGAAAGAATTAAAGGTGGAGAGATTGTGAAATCTCCTGAAATTACCAGATCAGAAATAGTGTTGTTTTCAAATTGAATGAAGAGCTGAACTAATCCTCCTTGAAACTTCCTCTCTGAAAAAGTAAAATAAGTACCACCCATGATTTTTTGTTGAATCATAGATTTTTTCTCTTGTTCTACATAATTTAACCATTCATTTTGTTTATACAAATTTCTTAATTCTATTATCTTTTCTTTCTCACTTTTTAAAAGCGTACCAATTTCCAAGCTTACATCTAATTTTTCTTGAAAGAGTTCTATGTACTTATGAATTACTTCTTCTTTAGATGGTGGATTTTCTAGAAAATAAGAAAAACTCCCCATGCGTTCCTCTAATGATTTAGCAATTTTGTCTCTGAATTTTTCATCAGGAACCTTAAGTATTTTAGACATATCTTTTGATGGAAAATTGAAAATAAAA
>JAGLOH010000574.1 GCA_023139025.1 Candidatus Heimdallarchaeota archaeon
GGGAAGATGTCCTTATTGCAAATCTGTTGTTAATATGAAATGGAAGTTTTGTGGAACTTGTGGCACTCATATGCAATAAATTAAAGGTTAGTCTGAACCCTCTACGTCAACACAACCTTCTGGTGTTATTGCAAATACAGCTTCTGATTCTGGTAAATATGGTGAGTCATAAATTCTAATAATTCTCTTCTCGCCTTTGGATTTTCTTAAATAGAATCTAGTTATAGCCCAGTGACCAAGGATATTTCCACCAATCGCTTGAGTTGGATCACCAAAAAAAGCTGCGGGATTTGACTGAACCTGGTTTGTGATTGCAATAGCTACATTATAGGTGTCTGCTAATCTTCCAAGAATCCCTAAATGATGGTTGATTGTTTGTTGTCTCTCAGCAAGAGTTCCTCTTCCCGCATATTCTGCTCTAAAATGAGCTGTAGCAGAATCAAGAGCAACAAGCCCATATTCATCCTTGTGGTTGTAAAACAATTCAAGTAGTCTTTCTACTAGAGTCATTTGATGATCTGAGTTATACGCTCTTGCGTAAGTTATGTCTCTAAGAACATCCTCAAAACTTTTCTCCCAACCTAAATCTTTTTGTAATTTACCATGAATTGCTTTAATTCTACTAGGAGAAAATGTTCCCTCAGTATCTACAAATACAGCTTTCTTTCCAACTCCTCCTAATTCTGGTGGAAGTTGAACAGTTACACAAAGCTGGTGGCATAATTGTGACTTTCCAGAGCGGAAAGGTCCAAAAAGTTCTATAGTCTCTCCAAGCCTCACTCCAGCAACATCTAATTCCTCAATAGTTGTTAACGCATCTAATGCTTTAATCCCATAAGAAAAAGCTGGAGACCCCTTCTGTTTTTCCATTATCTCAAAAGCGTTAATGAACTCAATTCCTCCACGTGCCTCAGTAAGAGCTTGCTTGTATTTTTTTGCAGCGCTTTCTGTAATCCCATACTTTTCTTCTAATTCTCTTATAGGAGTTGTTTCAAGAAGATAAACGTTTAATCCCTTCTCTCTTAACATGTCTGCAGTAGTTTTCCCTACTCCTGGTAAATCTTCTAAACCGATTTCTTCTTTGAAAAATCTATACTTTGGTACTATAGAACTAATTTCCAACCTAATTTTCTTTACAATTGCTCTTTGAATCCCCATTGTTTGTAACTCAATGAGTCTTGTTGTCATTAATCCCTCAATGGTTGTGATTTCATTCTCTATTAAAATTTCCAGGGTTTTTTTTCCTAAGCCTGGAACATCCTTAAGTTTAAGCTCAA
>JAGLOH010000575.1 GCA_023139025.1 Candidatus Heimdallarchaeota archaeon
CAAGTAGAAGATTCTTGATCGCAAGTGTTCTCTGATTTAATTGTTCTGTATAGCATTGTGCAGCTACTTTCTGGTTTAAAACAACTATGTAATTATTTGTTGAAACATCAAAATGCCCAGGTAATTGATTTCTGAGAATATTAATTGCTAAATCTTTTGGGTATAACAGGTAATATCTTTCTCTAACTTCTTTGGGAGAATAATCAACTTTAGATTCTTCTTTCTTTTCTAGTTGGAGAAGTTTGTCATAATCATTTGTTGATATATAATAAAATTGTAAATCATTTTCAACAAATCTCCCACCATAGATTTTATCTTCATCAATTAGAGCAGCTAGAACTTCCTTGATTCTTATCTTAGTTAAAACCCCTGGAATAACTCCTCTTTCAGCAATATGGTCTTCTGTAGCAACACCTAAACCACATAAAATATCAAAAATATATTCTTTCCTTATTTCAGCAATATCTTTTTTCAGTTCAACTAAGAAGAGCTCTATATCCCAATATTCCTGAGGTTCAAATAGATTGTTTAATGATTTTACTCCAATTTTCATATTTTCTTCAAGAGTACTTAAAGCAGATTTTAATGATGAAGTGGCTCCTTTCCATTTTTTGGATAACTCTACCTGATTAGTACTTCCTTTCTGAATATTCCTATAGGTTTCCTCAATTTCAGTATTCATTCTTTTTCTTCTTCTTAAACCACTCTTCTTATAGAGAGCAAAATCTAGTGATAGGAATACATTTCCTTGACAAATAACTTCTTTGTCTTCAAGAAGAGTATTCAGAAGATAGACTATAATTGAGGACATATTTTCAGGAAATCTTGAAAGAATCTCTCTTAAGCTGATAAAACTGAAATGATTTATCATCTGTAGGAGTGTTTCTACGGTTAAAGAAGGTGTTTTTTTCTTCAACCATAAAGACTCCATAATGTACTTATTTATGACTCTTTCTGGAAATACTTTGGTTACCGTATCTCCACCTACTAAAGTATCTTTTATTAGTTTGAAACCTGTTTTTACCAAAGTTGTTTTTATGAAATTGTTGCTTTTAGAGAGAACTGATTTCCCGTTAATATCTTCTATCTGAAGACTCAAGACCCTATGAATCTTTCTGATATAGGAAACTAATTCAGAAGCAATTTTCTGAAGAGTGATTGAATGAAAAGCTACTTCATCTTTTAGCTTCAAATCATAAATCTGTAAATATTGTCCTCTATGAAGTTTGTATTCAACTGATCCTACCATCTCACCATCTAGTAAAATAGGATCTAT
>JAGLOH010000576.1 GCA_023139025.1 Candidatus Heimdallarchaeota archaeon
TCTACAGAATTATCAACTACTTCATAAATTAAATGATGTAATCCAGTCTTACCAGTAGAACCAATATACATTGCTGGTCTTTTTCTTATCCCTTCAGTCCCTTCTAGAACCTTGATTGTATCAACATCATACTTAACTTCAGTGCCTACATTTGTCTTTGATTCTTCATTCATAACTATCACTAATTGGTGATGATTTTTTTATCCAAAAATGGATACCAGATTTCTGCCGTTTTAGGATTACTGTCGGGTATTTCCCCGAAAATAATCTACTATTAAAAAATAAATTTTATCATTTAAAAATACATTGGTTGGCACTACTAAAAAGGCACAAAGCATCAAGAAAAGGCTAATTTAAAGCGTTCAACTAGATTGAAATCTAATTCAACAAACAACTGGATATTTTTTTAGACACCTACTCTAATTCCCGCTCACCTTTTATGGCCGAAATTGCGTTTTCTGGGTTTGTAATTATAGCAATTCCTTGGGTTTCTTTTACAAAACTTATGCAAACTTCAACTTTTAGACCCATACGTCCTTTTATGAAGTGCCCAACTTGATGATATTGCATTATCAAAGCAAGGTTTACCTCACCAAGAGCTTCTGAGTTTTCCTTGTTATAGTTCAGATAAAGAACAAAAAAACGCTTAATTTTCAATTTGGGGGGATGATTTTTCAATTTTTCCCTTTAAGGAGCTTTTGGAATTGCTAATTACTTTGACACAGACTCTCTCTCCTAAATTTCCACCTAAAAGAATTATTGGTCGGTAGAAAATATTTCTAGCGAACTTGTTTCCTTTGTGAGTTTCTTTTAGAACTATTGCATTCCCCTTCCATCCAATCCATTCTTTGTTTCTTATGTTTTGGATAGCATGTACTTTCTCAGCGATGTATTTGCTTCTATTCTTTTTTATATCAGGAGGAATTTTATTGGCAAGATTTGCAGATGCTGCAAAGGGTCTGTCACCATATTTTGAAACATTTACAATATCAAAACAGTTTTTCTCCAAGCAATTTACAGTGAGTTCAAAATCGTAGTTTGTTTCACCAGGAAAACCTACAATGACATCTGTGGATAAAGTCATTTTAGGAAAACGTGATCTTATCTTCTTGATTAAATTGTTGAAACTTTCAGCATCATAATCCCTTTTCATCAAATCTAATATCCTGTCAGATCCACTTTGAACAGGCAAGTGAAGGAAGCGATAAATTCGTTCATCTTTTTCCATCAGATCAAGTAAAGAATCTATTATTTCTGCCGCGTATTTAGGACTC
>JAGLOH010000577.1 GCA_023139025.1 Candidatus Heimdallarchaeota archaeon
AA
The DNA here is from genome assembly GCA_023139025.1 of Candidatus Heimdallarchaeota archaeon. Classification (GTDB taxonomy): domain Archaea; phylum Asgardarchaeota; class Heimdallarchaeia; order Heimdallarchaeales; family Heimdallarchaeaceae; genus UBA460. The sequence continues at coordinate 3 of JAGLOH010000577.1, forward strand.
AGAGGGCTATTTGACTATGCTATTAAAAAATATGAAGAAGCCTTGAAAATTATTGAAAAGCTCAATCTGAAAGAAACTTATCTCTATTGTACCTTGGCTGAATTATATCTGCAGACCAATCAATTAACAGTCTTTGAAATATTCTTGAATTCTATAGAAGAAGAAATCAGAACAAATCCCTCCCCTATTATCGAGTCTTATGTTTTTCTCTTAAAAGGTATGTACAGTGTAAAGAAACTAAACTATGGTCAAGCTGTAGAAGAATTTTCCATAGCATTAGAAATCGCTGATAGACACGGAAGTGGAGAACTATCTGCAAAGATTCTGATGAATCATGTTTTGATGCAATTAGAAAACTATGATATAGAAAAGGACAAAAAGATACTAGGTTTAACTTTGAATAACCTCAATGATTTAATCCCATATTTCTCTGAGAACAAACTAATAAAAGAACAAGTAGCTCTCTATTTGTTACAAGCCAAAATTCTAGCTCTGCAAGAAGATTATACTCGATCTTTTAATCGCCTTCAACAAGCTAAAGAGCTTGCGTCAGAAAATAATCTTCCTCAACTGCATAAATTAACTGAAAGTAAGATAGAACAAATCAATTTACTCTTTCCAATAGAAGAGGTTAAGGAAATAGATTGGGTGAACGAACCATTTAGAAAAGATATTACTATTTTGGAAGAAGTGGGATTAAGACATATGCAGAAGTCTTATGTTGATTTAGATGCATCACCCTTAGCACTAATTATTCTTCATAGATCAGGTATTCCACTTCGATCATATGTCATCCTGAAGAGAGCTGTAAAAGATCAGCTACTTTTTGGAGGGTTCATAGTTGCGGTAAGAGATATGTTGACAGAGCTATTCGAGGAGCAAAAAAGTCAGATGCTTGTCATAACTTATGGAAACCATAAAATTATTATTGAAGCTCATCCCAAGGGTTTCAGTTCTGTAGCAGTCAGTGCTCTGGATTCGTTTTCTTTGCGTCGAAAAATACATCAATTAACCGATAAACTCTCTCAAATTGATATCCCTAAACAATTCTTTGGAGAACTTTCTGATGAAGTTAGTGATGCAATTGATACTGAAGTTCAAGAATTATTTGGCCCGCATTTAGTTTTTAGTGATGCTATTAAAGTAGATTTTTAAATGCTTACAGAACCTATATCTATCAATTTTTGATGCATTTCCCTTAACATTAGATGAGTATGAAAACGAAGATTAGTTTCTTTTTTTATTCACCAATACGGAACTTATGATAA
>JAGLOH010000578.1 GCA_023139025.1 Candidatus Heimdallarchaeota archaeon
TCTCATCGACTAAAATGTTATCTTGCGTATCGCTAGCTTCAAAGAAGATATAATAATTCCCCTTATAAACTCACTAAAAATTGATATTTCTCTGAATTGAAAGAAATCACTTCACTTGAAAAGTTCCTCAAAAGGAGATGTAGACCAATCTATTAAGCTGAAAATTAGTGCAAAGATTATTGCAAAGACAAGAACTGCTATACCAATAAGTAGAATCTCTTCTAGGATAGGACCGCCTCTTTTCTTTAATCTTAAAGACTTAAGAAATGCAACTATGAACATCTATCTCAATAATTAAATGCAAAATATCTATTTAAACCCAACAAGATTCAGATATTGTAAATATGATTTTACTCAGTTTATAAATGAATTTTCGGATTATAATATAGATAATGAAAAACACAACTAGAAACGTGTTATTAGTGTTAATGTTTTTTTGTTTTACCAGTTCTTTAGCTATTGCAAGAAATCAAAATAACGTTCCTAATCCTCTTTCTACTTATGACTCTACTATCATAGATGAAAATATACTGTATTCATATAACTCAACTTCTGTAAAACAAAATTTTACTTTTGAACTAATCAATCTTGAACTTCAAGAATATAATAGTTTAACTGTATTCTTTCTCTTTTCTGGAGACAGGACTGACTCAAATGGATTAACGATTGTTTTGTATTTGGACACTACTAAAGTAGAAATTAACATTAACCGTATTTATCAGGATTCTTATGAACACTCCATTTCTAAATCATTTTCTTATCCTCAAAACTTCATCGGTTCAATGATTATTATTATTTCATGTGAAGGTAAAACTTCGAATATCCTTAATTCTGGTGCCATTCAAATATTAAGTTCATCAACAATAGAACCAATTACAATTCCTATTCTTGATGAGAATTCAACCCCCCTTCCTTGTAATCCCAGTCAAATAGGTTATTATGGAGATCTTTCAGGTGTCAGAAGTGATTATGTTGAAACAGCTGCTTTTTCTATCAATGGCTCCACCACTTTAAACGTAACTCTTTCTTTTAATACAAATTCTTTTGGTGCCCTTTCTCGATATTTAGAAGTAAGAATAGATAACACAATCATCGCTACTACAAGCTTTTCTAAAGTTCCTTTTGTTATTGTCTCTTTTTCTATTCCGTTAGAGCAGGGGACGAACATAATCCGTTTCTGTTTCTGTGTTAACCTAGGTGTAGATGAGATATGGTTTACTAATATAGCTTTGTTTGGAGAACTCCAACTTCTCGAAGACGAAATTCC
>JAGLOH010000579.1 GCA_023139025.1 Candidatus Heimdallarchaeota archaeon
TGAGAAAGGAGTTTTTTCAATAGAGATATAGACTTCCATATCATTAATCACAAATAAGCTGTCTACTAAAAATATGAAAATATCGCCAAGAGCTTGTTCTCCTTCAATCCACTCAATAGAGCTAAAATCATACTCAAAATGCTGTATTAGTGTTCCAATAGATGTACCAAAATGAATAGCTGTTTCAAAACCAATCAGTGATAATTTAACATTGGAAAAATCTAAGGTTATATTGCTGACAAGTGTATTAAATTCGATACTTTTATCTTCAATAGGTACTTCAGTAAAATAGATATCATCTGGATCGGTCCATGATAGCACTTCACCTAAAACTATTGCATTCAATCTAATTGTTCCTTTCAGCAAAACGATAGGAGTAAGTTCTAGACCAAGTGATTGTAGCTCCGGTAATCCAGGAATTTCAAGACCATCTACTGTAAAGAGGATAGGACTGAAATTTATGGGAACCGTGATATTTTCTCCCAATAAAGTTTCAAAATCAGCAAAAGATTCACTTTCACCTTCCTTCACATCAATATAAACAGGTCCAGTACTTGGGGTTACTATAATTATTGTACCATTTAATCCGAGAGTGAAATTACCGGGATTACTACTTATTTGTAACCCAAATTCTGTGGTACCATCTTTGACATCCTTGTTCAAGTATGACGTAAAATTAAGGGGTACATGCATATTTGTGGTAAAGGATAGTCTTGGTGCAATTGCATATCCCAAAGTGTCATTTGCAATGTTGAAAAATAAGTTGATTTTATAATCTTGTGTGAAATTTACTAAACTAGAAGAAGTAAACCAGTCTTCGATATTTTCGATTGTATCCTTTTGAAATTCAGCTGTAACATTACTGTTTAGTGATTGAAAACCTATACTGAGTAGAATAGTTAATGTAATTATGGCAAATATCCGATTCTTCTTCATTCTCTTCAGATAAATATGGCAAACAAAGTCTATAAAAGCTTTGCATTTACAAAAATTTGATTGGAAAACCCAAAAAAATTTAATAGAAGATATACAAATGAACAGTTATGAGTGACAAAGCCATGGAAATGGATGATGAAATAAAACATCAGAAACAAAAAAGAGAGAAGAGAATAAGAAAACAGAAAAAAGATAGAGAAACTAAATTTGACTGGTCAAAAGTTTGGAACGCTGTCAGAGCAGGATTTCTAGTTTTTCTGAAAGTAATTTGGAAAATTATTAAATTCATATTGAAGTATATATTATTCCCATTCTGGTAT
>JAGLOH010000058.1 GCA_023139025.1 Candidatus Heimdallarchaeota archaeon
GGCAAATGAATGGTGGAGACAACAGAGAAGAAGTGGACAAAAAATTGAGGTTTATCATATTGACCCAGAGACATGTATTGCTTGTGGAACATGTATTGTTCAATACCAATGTCCTGCTATATATTGGAGTGTTGATACTAATTCAAAAGGCAAGAAATATTCCATCATTGATCCTTCAATGTGTACGGGGTGTAGTGTTTGTTCCCAAATCTGCCCGGTGAAGGCGATATCAAAGGAGGTAGATATTGATGAGTAAAACCTACCAAATGATTGTTTGTGGAGTAGGAGGTCAAGGCATTCTAACTATCACAGATATTATCGTAATAGCAGCGAGGAAGAAGGGCTTACATGTTCTAGGATCCGAAGTTCATGGAATGGCTCAGAAGGGTGGATCTGTTGTTACTAATCTAAAAATTGGAGAAAAACTACATTCACCAACTAATCCTATAGGAACTTGTGAAGTTTTAGTTGGTTTGGAGCAAAATGAATCTTTGAGATATATGAAATTTCTAAAACCTCGTGGAATTGCTATTACATCTAACACAGTTCTCTTTCCTATCTCTTGGAAGAAGGACAAAAAAGCTGCAGACAATGCTAAAGAAAAAATAGAAGAAAACATTACAAAATTCGATGTGAAATTAGTAATGATCGAAGCTGAAATTTTAGCTATTGAAGCAGGATTAGCTCTAACTCAGAACATAGTACTTCTAGGTGCATTATCTCAAGTAGAAAAGTTTCCTCTAACAGAAGACGAATTAAGAGATGCTCTAAAACAACGTGTTCCTGCAAAATATCTTGAACAGAATCTAAAAGCCTTTGAGTTAGGTATCAAAACAGTGAAGAATCTATGAATTAAAAAGACTTTATTACCCCATGATAGAGCTGTTTCAGTTTGATTTTTTCTTATGAAAATAAAGGAACTACCTTTCTTCTTCATCAGGAAGCGCTACAGATTCGATTATTTGTTCACCTGCTACAACTTCATCAACTGAATGAATTGATGAACCATAATCTCTCAAAACATCTTCGATATCTTTGTAGATTAGATTGTCACCAACAATGGTAACTACAATTCCTTCTGTGCTTGAATCAGTTTCTGTTCTTGTTAAATTAACAGAATTTACACCAGCTAATTCAGCAACTGCATAAGCTAAAACATCCATCCTTGGTTGATGAGGTTTTAAAACATCTAATACAAGTCTCCTAATTCGGACAGTTGTTGTGGTTTCGCCCATCTTGAATTCACATAAATCAATGAATTAATTACTCTAACTTGTAAAGGATTAATTCTTAAACTTTCTGTTATCTAAATGGAAAGTAAATCTTGAAATATTTCTTCCTCATTATTCTTTTGTGATTACCATTAGGCAAAACAATATTAAAGAACACAAAAATTAAGAATTGAGAACGTTTAGTTACAACGAACAATATGTGAGGTCTATGTCTAAACACTTTCCCTATGATTTATGGATTTCAGCAGGAAGCGATGCTGGAATAAGTTTTGCCACCATAGGACGTCTTGCTAGAGATTCCAGTATGATGCAAGGTATCTTATTATCTTTACAATCCCTAATGACTACAGAAGTAGAAGTAACCAATTCCCAATTTATGACTGGGGAAAATGAGTATGTTAAATTTGGATCTTTCACTTTAGCAGAAGAAGCTGATAATGTAGTAGTTCAATATGTAGTAAAATCAAACCAACCAGGAAAGATTAGCAAAACAGAGGAGCAACTTGTTCAAGAATTAGCTCTTTCTTTCTGCAAATTTATTGTTCTTACGCCGAATTTTCATCAAAACATGGCTATAGGCAAAATGATTTCACCAGATTTTGTCTCAAAAGCTTTTCTAAAAGCTTGTACGATTGCAAAACAAAAATTATCTATATCTTCGAATAATAGAGGGTTGAATGACTTAATTAGTCAAAACATTAAAATTTTAGAAACTGATGCGATAAAATTTCCCACAGTTGCACAGTTAAAAGATTTGAGAGCATGGTTAGGTAAGGATGAAAATTCATGGGATAAAGGAGCAATAGTTCCTTTCAAACGTCAACTTCTAGTTCAAATGGTAGCACAAGATATACTTAATCAGATAATAATTAAGGATCCTTTTGTTCTTGTTGAGTATGAACGACCAAGGTTTGTAATCGAAGAAATTCGAAATAGCATTGAAAGAAATCTTAAGGGTAGAGACATTAAGCCACAAGAGCTGATAGATAAATATCTTGCAAAGAATCTGAATAAGAAAGTTGCAGCTCAACTTAAGAAACTAACAATTGATGAAATCCATTCTGCTAGTTCGTTCATAGCTCATAACTTAGCTAAAGAGATAATCTATACATTAGCAAAAGATGAACCATTATGTTCTCTAATTGATTATAGAGATGTTAACCTCTTCTCTTCAATTCAAAATCAGATAACCTTAGCAGCTGAAATACCAAATCCAGGTTCTATGATTTGCGATGCTTTAATTGAAGATGTTTCACCTTTAGCTCTTCAAAGTGCTCGATTGTTTTATTCTGAACTTATCAAACCTTTCATAGGAAAGAAACTACCACCAAGTATTTGGAATGCAATTATTGATTTTACTTTTTCCATTTTGGGTGAGAAGAAACTTTCTTCTATGAAGGATAAAGGCTCTAAAGGAAAAAGAACTTCCATTAGTGTAAAAAGAACCTTGCTAAAGGAACGACTTTCTAAACTAACAGTTTTACAACCAAAGTGGTTGAAGCAACTATCTGATAAATTCACTACGATGGGTGTAGGCAAACAATTAGAATTGTCAAATATTGAAGAATCAGTCTTATTTGCTAGTGCTTTGGAAAGAGCTATTATCACAACTCTAGAAAAAATCATCAAGGATCAGCTGTTTAATGCAAGTTTAGGTGACATCTTCTCTTTTATGGTTAATTCATTCAGACAAATTGCTCCAAAAACAGTTTTTGTTAGTATTTTATCAAAAATAATGGATGATCTAAAAGGCAGAGGTTATGAAACTCAAAAACAAATGAATCTAAGTTCTAATGATCTTATAGGGGCTGCTATTGATGAAGGAGAAATTAAAGCCTTCGTAAATTCAGTTCCCGTACAATCAAAGAGATCATTTTTCAAAGGAACCAAACTTCGATTTGATGGAAGAACAATTTCTTCAACAGAATTGTTACAGAAGCAAAATGTAACTATAAATATTGCTAACACAATTATACCACTTAGAGCTGCAGAACAGGATGCGGAATTTCTTACAACTTGTCTAGTAAATAGAAGTATTCTAAAGAGAGCATATTCAAAAGCAATTCTTAGAGGAATGATTAGTACTTATCTTCAGAAAATGTTTCACTTTGAAGGAGAAGTATACAACCAACTCGATACTTTGATAACTGTTTTTAATCGTGAAATGGTGGGAAAACTAACACCAGCTCACAGGTTACCTGATGTTCAAAACAGCTTTCCATCATTTCCAATTATACAAGATATTCCACAAAGATTCAGGGGGAAAAATTTCCATGAGAGATGCCAAGAAAGTTGGAATATCTATGCACCAAAAATATATAGAATCATACAAGAATTACTTAATGGATTCTCCAATCTAAGAAGAAATGATTTGAATTACAAAAAGAAAGCAATGAGACTTTATAGTAGATCTCTCAAAGACCTCAAATATATACGACGAATGTTAATCAAAAATTGGAATCCTTTGAATGATCAGATGACTAAAATGGTTGAAAGCTGGTCAAAAGATGTGAGTGTTAATTTATCGTCTCACTTATCAGAAGTTAGTAGAAACGCTTCCAAATGGATTGGAGATGTATTCAAAATACAAAAATTGGAATATGGAAAACTTACTATTTCTGAAAAACAAAGTCTCAAAGAGATTATTGATACTGTAAACAGAATCAACCCACAAGAAATTGCAGAATTACCTAAGAATTTCATGGAGATCGCAATCTCAATCCTACTATACAGAAGAATACCAGAATATGTAATCGATGATTCCTATAATCAGATGATAAGTGGTGAGAAAAGAGTAGCAGATTCAGTTCTTCGAGCCTGGAGTAAAAGTCAATCTAGAAAGGAATTTGAAAACAATCTTTACTTAAACATGAGGGTTCTCGGAAATACTTTTACAAAGATGATTGATACTTATGGAAGATTAACTAGTACTTTATTCATCAAAAACGATCTTGAACTATCAAGTGATATTAATGGATATTATATTGTATTAGGTGATTTCCCTAAGGAGGTATTTTCAACCAAAGCTGAAGTAATGGATGTCTTAAAATTCCCAAATGTTTCGGTAATTAGCCTCCCCAAAGATTGGGAAATCAGATTATATCTAGAGCCAGATTATAAGAGAGAAATGGATGAATATAGAGATCGTTTGATTGTTATGAGCGATATAGTTGGATTTGTAGCAAGAATGAAATTTGATGAAAATACAGGTCCAGTACTAGAAGGGATGAAATCAGTAATTTCCTATCTCATAGAACATGGTGATACAAATATAATAGATTTATCAGAAACGATAAAAGAAGCATTATTCAGATTGTCCGAATACCCAACAACAATAGTAGAGGATAAGCAATAAATTCATATTCGTGATCCAAATATAGCTGTACCTACTCTGACCATGTTAGAACCATGCTTTATTGCGATTTCATAATCACTTGACATTCCCATTGAAATTACTGGAGAATCAACTGAAATTCGAGGTATAATCTCTTTCTGAAAAATGGAATTTGTTCGCTTAAAAAACTTACTTAGTGAAACTTCTTCTAGTTCATATTCAAGAGGCGCTATTGTCATAATTCCTTGAACCTCTATATGATTGAGTTTCTTTATCTCTTCTAGATATTTGATAACTTCCTGCTGATTCAAACCTTTTCTCTTTTCTACATGACTGAAGTCGACTTGTAAAAGAATGGGATAAATTATATTTAGTTTTTGTGCATGTTTGTTTATTAAAGACAGGATTTTACTACTTTGTACACTTTGAATTAAATTACATTGCTCAACAGAATATTTGACTTTATTTGACTGCATCTTACCAACAACATGAATCTCTGATGAAGGAGAATATTTCTTAATCCTAAGTAGTTTTTTCTTCAATTCAGTGCTTATAATTTCCCCAATTATCCTTAAACCTGCGTCTAGAGCCGGTTTTATTCTTTCAAAAGCAATTCTCTTTGTTACTCCGACAAGTGTAATATCTGAACCATCTCTTCCAGTAAGTCTTGCACTTTTGTGAATTTTTTCAAGAACATTGGAGTAATTAGACTCAACTTCTTTAGTAGGAAGAGATTTTGACATCATGAGAACATTTGATAAAGTAAAAAAAAGTTTGCTATTGATATATACTTCCATTAACCATTATTTTTCTTTTTAAAAAAACTCAGATCTACATGAGATTTATCAAAAAGAACCCTTCCTTCCATACCACCACTTACTAAAAGAGATTCTCCACTTATATGGCCTGAAGCTTTAGCAGATAATAAGAACAAAACTGTATTTGCTACATCAGTAGTTGATGCAATCTTTTGCATTGGTACTGTCTGTAGAATTTTTCTTACTTCTTCCATGTCCTCTAATGATTTCATAGCCATTTCTGTAAGAACCCATCCTGGACCAACGGAATTAACTCTACCCATTTCCACATAGTTAATTATCTCATTTTTCCAAGTTTTCGTTAAACCATACATTAGAGCTGCTTTGGAAGCAGAATAATCCGCATGCCCAGCTTCACCAAAGAAGCCAGCTGTAGAACCTACGAGAACTATTGAAGCAGATTTCCCCGGATATTTGATTAGATTTCTAAAAAAAGCTCTTACACAAAGAAATACACCTGTTAAATTAACTTCTAAAGTATTATTCCACTGATCTAAACTTAAATCAGATGTAAGAGTAGATTCAGAACCCCAAATACCTGCATTGGCAATTAAGCTATCAATTCTACCAAAATGATCATTTGCTAAAGAGAAAAGATTTTCAATATCCTTTTCTTTTCTCAAATCACCTTGAACAAGGAAAACGTTACTTGAATCATATTTTTTTTGAATCTCAGTAGCACTCACAATATTAGTATTGTAATGAATAGTTACTCTAGCTTCTTCTTCAACTAATTGTTCAATAATGGCCTTTCCTATCCCTCCAGTACCTCCTGTCAATAAAATATGCTTATTTGTCAGATTCAAATCCATATTTAACAAAAAACACTATTCATTTTAAGTTTATTTCAAAATTTTAAACATCGAACCTTTGTTTGAATACTTTTATAATTGGCTTAAGTTTTCATAGGATGATAATAATGTCTCAAGATGTTGTTGATAAAGCATTACAGAAATTGCATGATTTACAAATACCTTATGGAGACATAAGAGCAGAAAATTCGCTTATGACTCAGATTCGAACAGTAAATGGGAGAGTAGAAGCTAGTACTACTGGAATCGAATCAGGTGTAGGAATTAGAATTCTAAATGAAGGAGCATGGGGTTTTGCTTATGGACCTTTAGAGAAATATGAAGATGTAATAGATATGGCTCTAAAAGCAAACAAGCTTAATCTGAAGCAGAAGAAAAAAGACATCTCTCTAGCTAAAGTGAAAGTTGTTGAAGACAATTTTATAGGAGAACAGGAGAAAAAACTAGATGACACGGGCTTTGATGAAAAAATAGAATTTACATTAGAAGCTGATAAAGCTCAAGAGGATGACAGGATTAAGTCTAGAACATCCTTCTTCAGAGAAGTTCTTAAAAGGATGACTTTAGTCACTACAGAAGGAACAAAGATTGTTTATGAGGTTCCTTACGTAATGATGTATGCACTATCAGTTGCTAGAGAAGGTTCTGAAACTATAGAAGGGAGAAGCAGAATCGGGCATGTTGGTGGGGTAGAGTTAGTTGATATAAGAAGTCCAAGCCAATTAGGGGAGAAAGCAAAAGAGAGAGCCTTGGAAGGTTTAAAAGCTCCAAAAGTGAAAAGTGGCAGATATCCTGTTGTTCTAGATGGAACAATAAATCATCTCTTTGCACATGAAGCTGCAGGACATTCAGCAGAGGGTGATTTTGTTCAAACAGCTGGTGTTCTTAGAGGAAAGCTAGGTAAAAAAGTTGGAAATCCTTGTGTAGATCTAATCGATGATGGTTCGCTGAAAAAGTCTGCAGGAATTAATTCATTTGGATACATTAAATATGATGATGAAGGAGTTCCTGGCCAGAAAAACTATGTCATCAAGGATGGGATATTGAAAACATATCTAACAGATAGGAGTTCAGCAGATCATTTTGATCTTAAACCTACAGGAAATTCAAGAGCTGAAGCATACAATGTCCCTCAAATCGTGAGGATGACTAATACGTTTATTTCTCCAGCTAAGGATTCTATGAAACCTGATGAACTAATAGAGAAGATAAGAAATGGTTTTCTACTCATGCAAGGGGGAGGAGGTCAAGTCGATCCAATTAAGGGTACATTCAATTTTGGTGCAGCAGAATTATATGAAATCAAGAATGGAGAAGTAGGAGAAAGATACCGACCTACTACTTTAGCAGGAAATACCCTAGAAACCCTGCTTAAAATTATAGGCGTTTCACCAGAAATGGGCGATCCTCTTGATAGTATCGGATTTTGTGGAAAAGACGGTCAATCAGCACCTGTAGGAGTTACAGCAGGTTGGTTAGCTGTGAAGAATATTGTAGTAGGTTAGGTGAAAAAAATGTCAGAATACGATTTAAATAAAAAAATCCAATCAGCTTTAGATCATGGTTTACAATATGCAAAGAAATCAGGAGCAGATTATTGTGAAGCTTTTGGATTAAATCAGAAATCATACAATTTAGAAGTTGAAAAAGATAAACCAAAACACAATATAGGTATATTACATGGTTTAGCATTCAGAGTAATCGCAAACAAGGCTCAAGGTTTTGCTTACACTTCGTCTTTCGAAAAAAAGGATATTGAAATGACTGTAAAAATGGCAATACAATGTGCTCAAACCAAGAAACAAGATCCTGATCTTAAACCATTTCCAGAACCTAGGAAAAATAAAGCAAAACTCGACTTAGATGAAGATTTATTTAATCTCGATTCAGATCAAGCAGCTGAAGTCTTTGAACAAATGCTTCCTAGCGACTTACCTAAAAATCTTTACTTCTTACAAGCTATGGGTTTTATGGGAATTGGTGATTCATTTCTCAAAACTTCACAAGGTATTGATATTCATGATAGAGATGCAGGATATGGATTAGGGATAGGATATCTATCCACTCATGGTTTTCCAAATTATGATTTTCATTTTGAAGGAAGTCGAACTTGGGGACAAGTTAAACCAAAAGAAGTTAGCCAAATAGCAATTGACAAAACACTAAAATCTGCTAAACCCCAAACAATGTCTCTTGCAGGTGACTATCCAATAATCATAACTCCAGAAGGCTCTTATGGTCTTTTTGGAGGTCTGCTTGCGATTTTAGATACGCTTCTACGAGGGGATAAAGCATCTAGAGGTGAAACAGTCTATGCAGACAAAATTGGGGAGCAAATAGCACCAGATACCTTTACTCTAACTGATGATCCTCTCCACCCAGATATGATAACTTCAACTTTATATGATGCAGAAGGAACTCCAACTGAAAGAACAAACTTAATCGAAAATGGAATTCTCAAAACCTATTATCTTGATAGCTACTACGCAGGGAAGCTGAATATGGAAAGTAATGGAAAAGCTCAAAGAGGTGGTTTCTTTGGAGGGAATCCAGCTAAAACTCCACCTGAAATTGGAGCCTATGCTACAATGATAGATCCAGGTGATTCCTCTCTAGATGAAATGTTGTCTGAAACTAAAGAAGGTTTTATGATGAAAAGTTTCATGGGCATACATATGTCTGACTTAAGCAGTGGAAGATTTGCAGTCACTGGTTCTGGATGGTATGTAAAAGGTGGTGAGATAAAATTCCCTGTTCAGGATATCTCTGTCTCTGGCACAATTCCTGAACTTCTTCTAAACATAGACTTAATTTCAAAAGAAAGAACAAAGGGATTGAACAATGAAGTACCATATTTAAGGATAAAACAACTCAGTGTTGCTGCCAAGAAACTTGATTTCAAAATCAGATTTGGGTATAAAGTTCTAAAAACTCTTGTTAAGTTAGGGATAGCTAAAAATCCCTTTATCTAATTTTCTTTTTACATTAGAATTCAGATAAAACAAAAAAAGAAAAAGAAAGATAAGAATTTATCTCTTTTTGGTAAATATTACTGCGCTAGCTACTGCAGCTAATCCAATTATGCTTAGAATCGATACTATACCGAATTCATTAACTGCTGGTAATCCACCAATCAATGTGTAAAGATCAGGTAGTGTTTTGAAATTAGCACCAATAGACATTTCGATGTAAGCGGATAAAATACCACCATTCATACCATAGTTTGGTACTTGAGTGACTTCGAACTCGAAGCTTGCTTTAGCTCCAGCTCCTAGAACAATTCCGGTTGTGTAATCTACACCTAACCAAATTGAACCTCTAATCCAACCATCTTGTGTCATTGTTTCCCAAATGTATTCTCCATTGAGCATTGACCATCCAAAGTCAACTTGTGCGTCAATTGTAACATAGTAGTATATGATATCTTGAGCAGCGTAATAGTATTGGTCAGCAACAAGGTTTAGATCGATAGTCGTTAGATCAACATTTGTGTTTTGAATTGCTAATGCACTTAATGCAGATTCTAA
>JAGLOH010000580.1 GCA_023139025.1 Candidatus Heimdallarchaeota archaeon
GGGTAATTGGAATGTATTATAACGACCATAAAGATTTACAGAAGTTGTTTACCAAAAGATATCAACTGGATATCCCCTTCTCAAGACGAAATAAGTTTCATGCTCGGCTGGTTAAATCTCTAGCTTCGTTCGATAAGTAAGAATGGTTGGTGTCGTTCCAGAAAATCGATACAAGAATGGTTGATTGTGTTCTTTTCTTAGAAAAAGGATTTAGGTTCTGTTTTTGAAGCAGATACCTTTATTGGTTATATTTAGGTGTGTATTTTGCTTGAACTTCTTCAAATGCTTCCTCACATTTTTCCTCAGTTAAATCAGAAATAGCATATTTCATGTTTTTACTTATTCTGTTGATTAGTTCAATCAATTTTGTTTTAAGCTCTTCAACTGACATGCTAGAGTAAAGATATTTGAATCCTCCTCTCTCCAAGTTTATCTTTGTTTTTCTAACAATACCGATACCCATCAATCTTTGAATAGATCTTGAGATTGTAGCTCTATCTTTTGGGATGATTTTAGCAATTCCCTTTATGTCAACAGGTTGGATATTCTTTATACACATCATAATCTCTAATTCGTTGTCAGATAACGCATATGATGCTTTGATAATTTCAAAGCATGTAATTTCCTTAGAATCAAAAGAAGAAAGAGGGAAGGTCATTTTAATCAACTCAGAAAGTATATGTTACGTCAGCTTCTAAAGATTCTGTAATTAAGTACATTCCTCCTACAATATCATCGACTTCATCAATCAAATCTTCGCGCGTAAGATTGTACATATCCAAAACGGGACTACAAACGTATATTTTAACTCCAGCTTCTTTTGCTTCTTGAATGGTTTCAAGAAGAGTATTCTCTTTGCCAATTGCTTTTAGCTTATCAGGCACTCCTTTCTTCAGAAGTAAACCGGCTGACATAGTATAGATCATCTTAACATCTGCTTCAAGTAAAGCTGCTAAGGTTGCTAAATGAAGAGGGGGTTCCAATCTGTCTTTGAACTCTTCTCCATGAGTTACTACAAAAATAACTTTTTGAGCTGACAAGATTACCACCTAAATATACAAAGTAATGTCCGCCTCAGAAGCGAAATCTAAGAAAGCTGCGGCACCACCAACTTCACATTCATTAATAAGGTGTTTTCGCTTGATCTTCATGACATCCATTGTCATTTGACATGCAATTAATTTGGCACCTGCTTCAACAGTTAAATCCATGAGCTCTTGAAGTTTGGCAACATTTGCACCTTTCATCCAGC
>JAGLOH010000581.1 GCA_023139025.1 Candidatus Heimdallarchaeota archaeon
AGAGCATTGGAAGAGTATAAGAAATTAGAAAAGAATTTAACTTCCTTATCAATAAACGATTCAGAAGTAGAGTGCTTCAAAGAATATAACCGAGTTTCAGCTTATTTATACATGAGAGAGGGCAATATTTTAAGGATTTTAGGAAAAGCTGAAGAAGCAATTAAAGTGCAAAAATTAGAAATAGAATCTGCACGGAATTCAGAAGATGAAATTACTCTCGCTAGATCATTATTTTCATCAGCCGTTCAGAATATCTCATCAGGAAATATAAAAGAGGGAACTCTTCTACTTGAAGAAGCATTACAGGAGTTCAATAAAGGAAATTCTACTGATCATAAGCAGGGAGCTGGATGGATTTGGATAATTCGAGCAGATATTATGAATGCAGAAATAATAGAAGCAAATCATGAGGAGATAGTAGAAACCTGTAATAAAGCCATAGAGTTACTAAAAACTATAAATAATTGGCAAGGACTAGTTAGAGCATATCAAGCTAGAGCTACAGCTCATAGAAAAAACAATCTTCAAGATTTAGCAGAAAAAGATGAAAGAAAAGCTGAAAGCTTTAAACCTGAATAAGAAAGGAATTACGTTAAATACTTGAATTCTATAATAAATCACAAGGATGATGGAAGCACACTCTTTTTTTGATTCGGTAATCTTTATTTATACTCAATAAATGAATCTCTTCTTGCCAATCCTATTTTTTCCCACTTTTCTAACTATGACTAGTGGAAGAAGTGTGAGATATAGTTTCTGAAGAGAAACTCATTCAAGAATATGTTACACAATTTGGTATAACTACAAAATTTGTAAAAGAAAAACCTTTAATATAACGCAAAGAAGACGATGTTTCAGAATCCTATCATTTTATAGGTGAAAATTATGAGTGAAAAACAACTTACAAAAGAAGAATTATTAGCAAAGGCTGAAAAACCTGCAAAAGACGCTTTGATACTTCATCCCTTTTATCAAGGGAAGATTCAAATTGTACCTAAATGCAGTATTTGGGATTTCTCGGCGTTTGGAGTATGGTATGTAGATTAGTTGAGGCTTTTCTAACCAGAACACACCAGGCGTAGCAGCAAGCTGTAGAGCTATAGCTGATGATCCAGCTGAATCATTCAGACAAACAAATCGTGCTAATACAATCGCAGTAGTAAGCGATGGAACTCGTGTACTCGGACTTGGTGATATTGGACCTGCAGCAGGTCAACCAGTCATGGAAGGAAAAGCATTGCTCTTCAAATA
>JAGLOH010000582.1 GCA_023139025.1 Candidatus Heimdallarchaeota archaeon
AGAACCACATCCTTGCTTCTGGACTTTGTTCTGTTTCTATTTCTACCCATTGATTTGTTTCTTCATCGAATTCCCAAGTATCATTTCTGCAATCCATAGTATACCAGTTTATTCTTCCACCAAAAAGTACTATCTTCTCATTTACTTCATCATAAGCTATATCATGCCAATAACGAATAGGAGGAGGAGAATCTATAACCATTTCAATCCATAGTCTGCTTGAACAATTGTATATCCACATATCATTATTAACAGTATCTGAGGTATTGAAAGCATGACCACCAAAAAGAACAACTGCCTCTTTACTATAACTATATACCATTCTGTGTCCATATCTTGAAGATGGATGGGTGGACAAATTCAATTTAGTCCAAGTATCATCTGTTATATTGAAAATCCATGTTTCATCAAAATATCCAGTTGGAACATGACCACCAAAAAGAATTATTTCTTGATTGAAATCATCAAAAACCATCTCTGCTTCAGCTAGTATTGGTGGGCTAATTTCAGTCTCTATTTTATTCCATTCGTATGTATCTAAATCTAGCTCCCAAGTATCATTGAAATATTCATTATGACTCAAACCGCCAAAAAACAAAACTCTTTCTTTCGTTGGATCATAAACCATCCCCGGGCTGGTTCTATTTGATGGTTGAGTAGAAGTTAGCAGTTCGGTCCAAGTGTTTGTTGAATAGCTATATATCCATGTATCGTCTAAATAACTACCTTCAACATTGAAGTTATCTTTCATCCCTCCAAAGAGAATAATTTCATCGTCAATAGGGCTATAAATCATATTGTGACCACTTCTAGCAATTGGATAAATACTATCATCTATCGCTTTACTAGTTAAGAATGAACAAGACATAAAAAAAACAGAAATAAGTACTAAACTTGATAGAAAACGACTGGATTTTTTCATTTGACAATCCTCTTCGTATCAGTCTATTTATCATAAACACTTATATTGCTTTAGCTGACCTGAGAGAA
This sequence comes from Candidatus Heimdallarchaeota archaeon, assembly GCA_023139025.1. Classification (GTDB taxonomy): domain Archaea; phylum Asgardarchaeota; class Heimdallarchaeia; order Heimdallarchaeales; family Heimdallarchaeaceae; genus UBA460. Next base: position 991 of record JAGLOH010000582.1, read on the forward strand.
AAAATATTTTCAAAGCAAGTATTTCGATGGTGAAAAAAAGAGGGCTATTTCTCTTCTGAAAGAGAAGAAGTTAGTGAGGGTGCCATTCGACATTTCCTTCGCGATCTATTGTAGCACCAGCATGTCTTAAAGCCCAACAAGAAATTACTACACCCACTGGCAAACTTGCTGGGTGTCTTGCAGCGAATTCCATGTGAACGTCAAACACAGATGTTCCTTCTCCAAGCCCCATTGCACCAATTTCAA
>JAGLOH010000583.1 GCA_023139025.1 Candidatus Heimdallarchaeota archaeon
AAGCAATGAAATTGGCAATAGACAAAGCTAAGAAGTACGGTATAGGAATGGTCGTTGTTAGAAATAGTACTCATTATGGAATAGCGGGTTATTATCCCTTAATGGCAATTAAAGAAGGATGTCTTGGGATAACAGGAACTAATGCACGTCCAGCTGTTGCACCAACTTTTGGAGGAGAACCAATGTATGGAACTAATCCACTGACATTTGGTTTTCCAACTGATGAGGATTATCCATTTGTTCTAGATTGTGCAACATCAATTATCCAGAGAGGAAAAGTGGAAATTGCTGCAAGAGATGGAACCCCTTTGCCTGAAGGAGTTGTTATCGATAGAGAAACAGGTAAGAGTAGAACAGATGCTGCTCAATTGTTAAAGGATTTTATTGAAAACAAAGCTGCTTTACTAGCATTAGGTGGAGCTGGGGAAGAGTTATCTGGACATAAAGGATATGGATATGCAACAGTAGTAGAAATTTTATCTTCAGCTTTACAAGGGGGAGTTTTCCTGAAAGAACTGTCTGGTTTAGATAAAGATGGGAACAAGGTTCATTTCAAAGTAGGTCATTTCTTCATAGCAATTGATCCTGAATTCTTCATGGGTCTGGACACATTTAAATCAATAACCGGAGGCATCTGTAGAGGACTAAGGAATTCAGACAAAGTACCAGATGCTGTTAGAATCTACACTGCAGGAGAAAAGGAATTTGATGCAGAAAAAGAGGTTAAGGAAAAAGGCGTTCCATTGAGTAGGAGCATTCAAGAAGATCTTGTATCCATGAGAGATGAGTTAGGATTAAAGGAACATACTTTCTCTTTTGAATAAGATATACACTCAGACTCTATCTCCAATTATCTCTTCTGGAGGAACAAAGGGGAATACTTGTCTTACGATATCATTTGCCTTTTCAAACTGTGCAACATTACCATCAAATTTGCTAATAGCAGATTTGAACATCTCACAGAAGTTTTCTGTAAAATGCTTTGCAGCTGTTTGAAGGATCCAAGCATCACTATCACCAATGATTAAGGTAGTGATATTTCTGTCTTTATTCTCTACAACGATGAGTTTCTTGTCTCTAAAACTAACTTTTCTTAAGTCCGTTTTAGCACCTGTTGTTTCTGAAATAAGCAATTTCAAAGCGGTGATTGTACCAGTGACAAGAATGTCTTGATAAGCTTTTACACTTTCTTTAGTTCCTATACTTACAGAATAAAGTAAAAGACCAGCATCAT
>JAGLOH010000584.1 GCA_023139025.1 Candidatus Heimdallarchaeota archaeon
GTGTGGTGCACTAACCTGCATTTTAAATGTCTGGTCATTGACGAAGATCTTGTGAATTGAAGGATCGTTTAGAAGCCTTTTAGCTCTTTCAGGATTATCTGAAAGATAAGATAAAGATAAGGAGTCTGCTACTAGTTCTTCAGCTAAATAATCATCAGGTTTGCAGATGGTCCCGAATGAAAATGGATATTCGTCAGTTCGCATTTGATGTTCTTCACTCAACTCTAAGAGAGTGGGCATGAAGAAAGCTAAATTGCCATCAATATGCAAGAAACCTTCAGAGTCTCTGAAATTAGCTGTAACATCTTTAACACCTGTATCCATCCTACTTTGAATGAACTTGTGTAAACCTCTAGCAGCATCAGGATTCATAGCTGAGATTTCAGCTTTGGGATCCATAGGATCTAAAGGTTGTAAGGCAGCAAGCTTTTCAGCAAGTTTATCCCTGAATTCTTCATAGCTGTCAGGAGAATTGTAAATAATTCCAGAAGCGTTGATACAGCCTCTACCTGTGTCATAATTGATGCTCTGATAAGCCAATTCAACAGATAAATCAAGAAGAGAAGGAGTCATATTCTCTATTTCAACAAGAACTTTACTTCTTCCAGGACCATAGGTTTTGATGCGACTGTCATGTTCATAAGCTTTGAGAATCCACTCATTTCCGAAGATTATACCTAAGTCAGATTTACGAACAATCGTGTCGACAACTGAGTGGTCGGTAGTGAAGTGAAATAAGCTCTCTGGAGGAAGACCTGCTTCCCATAAAGCCTTACAAATTCTAAAGGATGTAAAGGGTTCAGAAGATGATGCTCGGATAAGAGCAGGGATTTTGAATAAAGGTATAAGTGTCCCCAATAAGCTCACAGCTGGGTGATTACCTGGAAGTGCCACTCCTACATTCTTTCCTCTTGGTGTCCATCCAAATCTTGTCCCTCCTCTAACATCTACGAAATTATCATAAATTCCTAGATTACCTGTGGGACTGTTTGCTCGAAGAATCTTCTTTAATTCACTCTTTCTGAAAATATGCGGAATAAGATTGAGTGCATTTCGCACGAATCGTATAGGCATACCTGTACTAAGAGTAATTAGCTCTGACCATTCGTCAACTGAAGTATTAACCCCATTGATCAACATGTCATCCATGAAGATCTTTCCAGCTTCAGAATAGATGTCAATAATGTCATCTATAGGCATACTTTGAAGATGATGAAAACTCCCCTTATTGA
>JAGLOH010000585.1 GCA_023139025.1 Candidatus Heimdallarchaeota archaeon
TTCTACAAGAAGAAATAGGAAGCTATTTACAAATAGAAATATTACTCCAATTGAGTGAGTTACTTCTAGTAGAACTAAAAGAAACTTCTGATAAGAAATATCTCAATAAACTAGAAAAAAGCATCAGTAAGTTAATAGAAATAGGAACAAAGAATCACTTACCAGCTGTTATAATAGAATGTTTATGGTTTAAATCTCAACTAGCTATGCTGGAATTAGATGTAGATAAAGCAAGAGAACTATTGACACAAGCACTAAACACTGCAGAAAGCAAAGGATACAACATTTTGGCATTGAAGATTACTAGTTCAAAGGAACTATTGATTAAACAGTCTATGGCTCTAGAAGAAATAGGAACAGCTCCAGAATCAATTGCGAAGAGAATGGAAGTAATCAAATTAGAAAATGGTTTCAAGAAACTAAAAGAGAAAGATGATTTTCAATTCAAAATAGAGAGAGTCGAATCATCAAAAAGCTTGTTATCAATTAAAATCTAAGATAAAAAAATCAACATAAAGTGACAATAGTTCCACATATTTTCACTCTTTTTAAACTTAGTTTCACTTTCAAAAAAGGTTCTGTGAACGTTAATGTCGGAGTGTAGAAAAGCTCCCAACTTCACTTTCAATAGTTTCAGTAAACCCTCCCTTATATTACTTTTAAGTGCACATGGTTCTGTTCATATGCAATGTCTGGTACAATAATACAAGAACAAGAACAATATGCATGTCCTGAATGCAATGGAGTTGAATTTATTTCAGATGTTCAGAGAGGAGATGTAATTTGTCGCGGCTGCTCAATAGTTGTTGACAAAATTCTAGAAGGTACACACTTCCTTGATAGAGGCGATGGCCCTGACAGCAGGATGGGATCGCCTGAATCTAGAAGGAATACTGTCTCAACTTCTTTTCGAGTTTATGATGCTAATGCAGATATGAGAGATAAATTTAGAAGGCTTTACAATGCAGCAAACTCTAGCTACGACGCTGTAGAAGAGAACAAAGGTCGTATCTTAGCCATCATAACTCGTCTTGGTTTTTCCGAGCATGCAAGAAACGATTTAATGTTCGAACTAAAGAAAATCTATGCTGCTGAGAAGAGAAAAGGCAACAAAGTCACTAATATTTTCTTGGTATGTACTGCCTTGACTATTAAACACATGAAAAATAGGGGAATGGCATGTTCAATAAATGACATAGTTAGTATTTTCAAAGAGTCAGGGACCAAACT
>JAGLOH010000586.1 GCA_023139025.1 Candidatus Heimdallarchaeota archaeon
AGCAAATATGGATGAGTGGTCCTTCTATCAAGCCTATTGCAATTCATAGAATTTACAACATTAGGAAAGCGTATCCAGATATTCCGATTATCGGTGTAGGAGGAATAGGAAAGGCTGAAGATGTTATTGAATTCATACTTGCAGGAGCAGATCTAGTACAAATGCTCTCCTCAGCTCTGATCAAAGGAAGACGATTATATGATAAAATAATAAATGACCTCCCAAAAGCACTTGAAAAGTATGGTTTTTCCTCGATTGAAGAGATAAGGGAAGTTAGAAAGAGCACTGTTTTCAAAGAAGTAGATACAGCTGTAGATAACTATCCATCCTTCAATGAAAAATGCAACATGTGTATGCTATGTGTTCGTATATGTCCAGCTGGAGCTTTATCTGCAGAAGAAACCATAATTGTCGATAAAGAGAAATGTATACACTGTGGATTGTGTGAATCACGCTGTCCTCAAGATGCAATATATGGAGTACTAAGATGAGCAATCACATATTGAAATGTATAACTTGTAAGAAGGAATTTGAACCACAACCCGGTCTCTATTATTGTGAAGATTGTGGTCAGATTATGGGTACCTTGGAAGTAATCTACGATTATGAGACCATTAAAGAAAAATCAGCTGTAAAGGAAAGAAAATTCGATAATAAAGCTTCCATGTATCAATTTAATTTTTTGCTACCAACTGAATCAAAATGCATGTTCGATGAGTATGTAGGAGGTACTCCGTTGTACAAATTTAACCTTCTTGGAATCAAGGATGTTCTTGTAAAATACGATGGCTCCAATCCCTCTAGTTCATATAAAGACAGAGCAAGTTCAATAGCTATTAATCGAGCTCTTGAAGAAGGAAATGATACTCTCTTCTGTGCGTCAACTGGGAATGCTGCATCATCCTTAGCAATTCTAAATGCTCATACTGCAATGAAAACCTACATTTTTGTTCCAGCATCTATTCCCGATGGAAAGAGAGTTCAACTAGAAATTTCTGGAGCAGAAATTTTTGCAGTAGAAGGAACTTACGATGAGGTTTATGATCTGTCTCTTGAGTTAGGGTTAAAGAAAGGCTGGTATTGTAGACATGCTGCAATCAATCCCTATCTTCTTGAAGGAAAGAAAACTGGAGCCTTTGAGATAATTATTCAAAATGATTTTGTTGTACCTGATTATGTTCTTATAGGAGTAGGTGATGGAACTGTAATTAGTTCTCTTTACAAAGGATT
>JAGLOH010000587.1 GCA_023139025.1 Candidatus Heimdallarchaeota archaeon
CCAGGATTCGAACCTGGGTCACGAGGTCCAGGGCCTCGTATGCTTGGCCACTACACTACAGGGCTATAATTGTAACTAATTCTCTTCTTTTCAAGTACAGATTTTAAATCCTTCCTTTTGAACCTATAGAACATAAATATTTGCTTTCAGAAAAGAGATTAGAAAAAGTGTTGGTAGTCCCTCAGAAAGATCAAGTCTAATAAAATGAAAAATGGTTCTAGAATATCAGCTCATAGAGACTCAGGTTTGGATAAAACAAAACTAATAGCTCTTTGTTCTAAATCAGCAAAAGAAGATTAATAAACTTCTTTTATACAAAAAATATTTAAATCATTATTCCAGTATATTAAAGTGATATGAGAAGGAGTTTCATTCTTTGTTCTACATTCTTCTTTTTTATATTATTATTTAGCTTAAACCAGTTTGTAGCAGCTGAAGATAATGTACGCATCTATCCTGAAGAAGATGCATATGTTAAATCAACTCTTCCTGATGAAAATACTGGAGAGTATTATGATTTTGATGTAATAAATAACACTGGTCAAAATGTATTTTTTATAGCGTATCTTCTATTTGATATTGCTTCTGTCAATGAAGAAATACTAAGAATGGAATTTTTTATTTGTACAACATGGGTTCAGGCTACACAAAATGTTAGTCTCTCAACGAATTCCAACACTAGCTGGTCTGAATCATTAATTACGTACAATAAACAACCAAACGGGGAGAAAAAGTTTATTGGAAAACAAGAAATTATTGGAGAATACCGATGGTATAATTGGTCAATTCCAACAGAAGGATTTGTTAACAACAGAACTAGTTTGGTTTTGAATGCAGAAGAAAATGAGTATCTTATGCATTTGAGATTTGCTTCAAAAGAGAATTCAGAAAATAGAAAGCCATATATCCTTTTGTATTTTGAATCTGAAAAAGTATCAGGGTATGTTTTATTAATCACTTTTATCTCTATAACCTTTGTTTCAGTAATCATCAATCGTAAGAAAAAAGTTTGGTAGTCCCTGGGGTACAAGATGGGATAGTGTTTATTTTTGCTAAGCATTACAGACTAAACCTTAGGAATAAATTTTTTATAACATTAACTAGGTTGATGAAGCATGCTATATAACGAAGTTAAGAAAGATTTGTTTACCGTTTCAGACGATTATTATTTAGCACACTGCATAAGTTCAGATTTTGTAATGGGAGCAGGGATTGCAGTACCATTT
>JAGLOH010000588.1 GCA_023139025.1 Candidatus Heimdallarchaeota archaeon
AAAATTAGTTTATTATAAGTCAACTTCCAACCAAACTCTTAAAAGACTCAAGCATCCAATTAACATCGTCTTTTCTTCCTATTTTTCCAGCAGCTATCCATGTGAATTTAATTAAAAAACGGACTAATACCTTACCTTCTTTTTGGGGTATTAAATTAATTGTAATTTCTCTATAATCTATTTCTGAGCCAGATTCTGAATCTGATATTCCTCCAGAGAAAATAGACCAAAATTTGCTTCCTTTCTTTACAAAAACCTGAGATTTAGGTTTTTCATTCACAATTGTATACCCTTCAGACTTTAAATGGGATATTAATTTATCCCAAACTTCATCAATCTCTCCTAATGCTAATATTTCACGCTTATCAACCATGTTTTAACACCTTATTCGAAATTTTATCTTCAATATATATAAATGTTAACGAGTTCTAAGCCTATCGGCTAAAGCCGAGTTTTCCTTTCTGAACTATGCTTATAATTAGACCTATCAATAAATGTTCAAAGGTTTAATGGTTTTCAAAATTCTTTATAACGTCTCATCACCAGCACACAACTATCCCCTGAAAGGGTTCTGAAACTTGGTCTGAACAAGTCCATAAGGTATCATTCAGGGACTCTTTAAAGGGCTTGGACGTTATAAATTGATTTTGTCTTCTAATCAAAAATAAACAATTCTAACGAAAGGCATTATATCCACATAATTTGATATTCAGGGATTCAAAAAAATGCAGTACCATTGTTCTTTCGAGTGTTAATTTTTGAATACTCTGTGATAATCGAATAATATTGTTTTTTGGACAATTAATTCCGATATTCAGCGAATAATAAGAAAGATATATAGAATGAGTTGAACAATTTGTCTGAAATACCAAAAACGGCTGAAAGTATCAAGAAAAGCACTAAAAAGTCCGAAACAAATATATTTTCTCAAAAGAATATTGATTTGGTGAAACAAACAATGACCAAATTAGAAGAAATAGAAATATCACTTAAAACTGTCAATTGGAAGTTGGATATGTTGCTTCCAAAGGCGGATGAGAAGTGATTGACATGGCGAAACCTGAAGCAGTAAAAAAGAAGTGTCAAGAATTTCATATTCGTCCTGAATGGGAAGAGCTTATCGAACAGAAAGCACAAGAAAAAGGATATGATTACAAAGCCCAATATTATGCGTCTTTAGTCAAGGAAGATATATTTGATTTAACAAAGAATAATATCACT
>JAGLOH010000589.1 GCA_023139025.1 Candidatus Heimdallarchaeota archaeon
ATTTAGCAAACTTCTATAAAACAATATTGAAAGTTGTAGGTGGAGGAAGTGTTTTTTATTGCGATTAACGTTTCTTCTTCTAATTAATCTCAATCTATTTATATTATTGTGAAATTTCAGAACTATAATGGCTCCTAAATATAAGGCTCAAATGATAGGAAGAAGGATTATTGTTTGGGATATTGAGCAGGGGATGGAGCTATATTCTAATGGATTTTATGGTAAACCAATGGGTGTTAGAAAACCAAATTTAGGAGATGAATTTAGAGATCCATGTGAACTCTCCTCCTTTGAAGCTTTGTATCTTCTCGAAAAAAGGAAACTATCAGTTATTGATGCAGAAGGATTGAAAGTTCTCAAAGCAGATTTTGTTATGAAATGTCAAGAATTTTATATGAATTTTGAGAATAAAATGGTTGTATATCGCTACCTGCGTAATTTAGGATATATTGTCAGACCAGGTTTGAAATTTGGGGTGGACTTTGCTGTATACACGAAAGGACCAGGTTTAGAACATAGTCCATACATGATTCAAATAATTGAAAAGGATGGAAAGATTGACCCTATCGAGCTAGTTCGAGCTGGAAGATTAGCAACAACTGTTAGAAAGAATTTTGTTTTAGTTTCTATGATTAAGAAGAAATTGCACTTTTTTGTTTTTAACAGATATAAACCTTAAAAATTTGTCATATCTTTCCAATAACGTTCTATCATCACCACAAAAGATTAAAGGAAAAAAAAATATTCTTTTATTGTTCATGAGTTCTTCAACTGATTGGCATGTAGATTTACTAGAAATAGCTCAGAAATGCGTTTATTGTGGGTACTGTTCTTTGTGTCCAACATTCAAAGAACTCAAATGGGAAACGTACCAACCTAGAGGGATTCTAGAGCAAATTAGGATGTATTTTTCTGAAAGTGTAAAGGAAGAGAAGAAGGTAAAGGTATCAAAAACTCTCTTTGAAGCAATTTTCGCTTGTACCATGTGTAAAGCATGCGAAAATATTTGTCTTGTTGATCTTCCTCTACTCAAGGTTTGGGAGCAAGTTAGACAAGAAGCATTCAAGAAAGGTAGATGGAGTCCATTATTATTATCATTGTATAACAAAGTCAAAACAACTCAAAATATCTATGGTTTACCTGCAGAAGAAAGGTTAGCATGGGCAGGTTTAGCTGGGTTAAATATGAGTAAGAGAACGATGAAGAAGGCTTCTATTGCT
>JAGLOH010000059.1 GCA_023139025.1 Candidatus Heimdallarchaeota archaeon
TCTCAGCTTTTTGATAGAAAAGTAACAGCAATTATAGTTGAAGAAGCTAGAAAAGCCCCAACCCATTTGTTGATTACCATCCCTTGGAATGTCAGTCAATATACCATTACTTCTGAGATAACAAGACAACTGGTAACTCCCGGTCATAAGACACTCTGTTTTCAGAACAGTCATAAAAACGCTGAGATAATAAATTTGCTTCTACGTTCTGCAAGAATAAAATCAGCTGTTCACAGAGCTGGTCTAACAAGACAGTATAGAAACAAAGTAGAACAGAGATTTAGGGAAGGCGATTTGGATGCGTTAGTGTCTACACCAACACTAGAATTAGGGATTGACATTGGTGATGTTGATGGTGTAGTCTCCTCTATTGTCAATATTACGCGTTTTATACAAAGATTGGGAAGAGCTGGAAGAAAAGGACAAGAATCAATTGGTTCTCTGATTCTAAGAAACGATGACCCCATTAGTACATTCTATTCGGTTTATCCAGAAACATACTTTGCTGACATTAGACAAGGATATGTTGAACCTAAAAATGAAATTGTTTCCTATTATCAGCTTTTAGCTGCTGTCTTGGAAAAACCAATAGAACAAAAAGAATTCACTGAACACAAAGCCATGTTATCACAATTGGAGAACGAAGAAAAACTGCTGAAAACAGCAGATGGGGGATATAAAGCTAAATCTAGAACTGATATATTACGACTATTACGAGCTTATTCAATAAGGGGGATTGGGGATACTTTATTGCTAAAAGATAAAACTGGTAAAAGATTAGGGGAAAGATCTATGCCAATGGCCGCTAGAGAATTACATCCAGGGGCAATATATCTTCATGGAGGTAAACATTACAGGTCTTCAACTTTCAAGTATGATAATCGATTTGGTGGAGGAGAAATAATCTTACAGCCTATACCCCCCATAAATCAGAAAACAACGGCTAATCGATATGCAATTCCATCTATATTAGTCGTGAATGAAAGAAAAAAGGTTCTTGGAACTGAGGTTATCTATTGTGATTTAAAAATAACTGAACAAGTTACTGGTTATAATGTCAATGATATCTTTACAAACAAACTTCTTGAAACTAAGAAATTTGATGAGCCCATAATTTATTCTTTTCGAACAAAAGGATTCATGTTCACAATGCCAAAACCAATAGATATTCTAAACACTTTTGCAAACTTACCAGAAGATGTTTTGCTAAATGGAACCTTTCACGCAGTTGAACATGTTGTGATTGAATCTAGTTCGATGTTAACTGGAGGAGGAAGTTCTGAGATTGGAGGAATATCCATGGGTAAATCTGGAGCAATTTTTGTATATGATGGTGCAAAAGGAGGAAGTGGATTATCCAAACTTCTATATGATAAGCTAGAAGAAGGTCTCAACCGTTCACTGAAAATTCTGGAAAACTGTACTTGTAAAACCTCTGATGGTTGTCCAAGATGCACTTATTCTTACCAATGTGGTAACAACAATCAACCTTTGAGCAAGACTGGTGCAATTGAATCAATAAAACTTCTAAACCAATCTAAATTGAAGATTATAGATAACTATGCAGAATATGATTCATATGTGTGAAAATGCAATTTAATTAACAAGGTTGTTACTCAAAAATCTGAAGTGTAATACTGGGAATATGTCTGCAATCATATCTCTGTCTCATGTGCTTTTATGTTATTTTTTAGTTCTTTAAACTTAACAATGACATTTGATATTGATACTGAGGAATTTATTGATATAGCTTTAAATTGTGTATTCCCCACTTCTGAAGAAATAGAACCTTCTATTCTTAAGGAAATAACTCATTTCCTGGAAGAAAATGAATGCAGGGTTGAACCAAAAAATGCAGAAATAGTACGAGGGGAGATACGAAAAGCACTCATACATTTCAAGAATCGACCATATCTCTATAATACCAGAAAGAAGATGGAGAAGCTCCTAAAGGTAAATGATAATTGGAAAAGGTTCATGATTTCACCTAAAACGTTTACTTCTGAACTTAGAGATGCAGGTTTGAACAACGAAGAGATTGATCTTTTAAGAATGTCATTACAAACTGCTGAAAAATCATACGCGATGATGAAATCCATCCCTTGCCCTCAGAAACCTCTTTGATTTGAGATTACAAGCAAGTTTTAATACTTTACACTCATTTTGAATTTAGTTCGCAAATCTTGAGATTAGTTTAAGATTCGATATGAATTGGGGGTTACTACTTGCAAAAGGAAGAGCTTAGCGAAGTGTTAGATAATTATCTTTTTAGCAATTCCCACTTAGATGCTGAGAAATTAAGTAATAAAATCCAAATCAATTTAAAAGAAATCAAAGATTATTTTTTTTCCCGACCTGAAAACTGGGGTTTCATAAAAGAGGGAAGTTCCGTGTTTTTTGCCCACGAATTGATTAGGGATAATATCGATGATTTACATGAATCATTTTGGAATTGGTACTTGAAAAACGTGCCTAGTTATAGCGATCTTGCATGGGAGGAAGGATCAGCAGTTGCAGATACTTCAAGAATTAAAGTTATCCCACAGCCAAAAATAATTGAAAGTGGTTTAGTGAAAACATTCTCTGCTAGAATTGTAATTCTTGGTGAGGATAAAACAGGAAAACAATCTTTTGTTTATGCTATAACTGGAGAATCACTTAATAGACCAGCCCCTGGTGTTTATTTCGGAAAAATCAATCGATCTGTTGATGATTTTAATATTGATTTTGAATGCATTATTTTGGATATTCCTCCAGATTCTCCTCTGTGGATTTATGCAAAAGCAAGTTTTGGAGTTGTTCTAGCATATGATGTAACTGAACTTCAGACATTTGAGAAATTACAATATTGGTTAGATACTTTTCTTGAGGTATATTCTTACGATCTGTGCCCACCTATCTTACTCCTCGGAACCAAAATTGATTTACTTGAGAAAAGAGAGTTGAATGAATTTGAATCTGTAGCTGAACTCCTTAGAGAACAGTTAGAGACCAATTATGGGACTATAGTGGTAAGTGAGTTGGTATCTTTAACTGAAGGTACTAATGTTCAGAATACTTTTCAAAATTTCGCAAAAATAATCCGTCAGTGGTATCAGATAATTAAGGAAGAATACTCTGATGATAATCCTGTTGTTTGATTATGATATGACATGATTCCATAGAGGAAGATATTAAATGTTTAAATTAATTATACATCCAAGAACCTATACCGAGACTTAATAGTGAATAGAATGGCTACTTTGAGAAACTTCAAAACCAAAAGATTCAGTTTAAGGAGAATCAGCAAAAAGAACTTATATGGAATACTCACCATTATTTCAATTTCAATTCTCCTTTTTGCTCTTTCCCTCTATGTTAAGAATCTAATTTCAGAATGGTATTGGAAGGTTCATGGTGCTGGATTTAACTGGTTACACTATGAAGGGACAGAGGTAGTAAGAGTTTGGTATTTAGAAGCATATTCTGATGCCTCATTTTATTATGAACCATATCTAGAATCTTTTCGATATGAGAATTGGAATCCTTATGCTGGTGGAGAAGGACCACTAAACGGATATGCTTATGGTCCTATGTTCATTTATGGCTTATATTTTGTCTCCCTTTTTGTGAGCTTATTTTTCCCTCAATTTGACAAGCCAGAATTGATTTCAGAATCAGTAAAATGGACACATATTGTCTTTGATGCGTTATCGGTTGTCATGGTTTATTTGATTGTAATCACGCTTAAAACATTTAAAAACAAGACCTCAACAAAACATGCTTTGGGAATCTTGTCTGCTGCAATTTTTGCTATGATGCCTATTAATTTACTATATGTTGATTCAGTTTTCTTGAATACGCCACAAATGACTTTTTTTACACTAATTAGTTTGTTGCTATTCATTAAAGATAAGTATAGGCTAACGGCGTTCTTTCTTTCAGTTGCATGGTTATCAAAACAAATGCCTTTATTTTTGCTTATACCATGGTTTCTAATAATTTGGAAGAAAATAGACTTACGAGCTGCATTTAGAGATTTTCTTTTCCCATTTCTACTTTCAACTTTAATTCTTTCTCTTCCTTGGTTATTCATGACGCCTGTTGATTATGCTTGGAGAGTTTTTGGACCAGGAAAGCCTTTGGTAATTCTAGATTTGGAACATAGCGGCCATACAGTTTCTTTGGCTCATAGTTTCCTATTTCTTGGGAACCTAGGTCTAGCGAATTTTTATCATGTAATTAATAAATATATGATTCCCTTCCTCCTCTTTTATGGTTTTACAGTTGTTTTTGCTTACTTTAATGGGAAGAAAATAGGCGGGAATGAAAGTTATCAAATTATATTTGCTACATGGATTATAATCAATACCCATCTATTTATCTCAAGAGGGATCTACAAATACTATAATGCATTTATCACTCCATTTGTTGTACTCAGTTTATTAACTTTCATTGAGGATAAAAGTTCCAATCTGATAAAAAGAATTAAACTCAAGAAATTCAAGCATCTGTCAGATATAAAAATGGAACTCTCTACTGATAAAGAAAATTATATGCGGACAGATAATGAGCGAATTTCATTTGGTGTCATAAGTGCTGTATTTATCTTAGTAAGTGGTCTCTTCTATTACTTTAATTTTACACTTATAGCTAAATCCAGATATTTGCATCCACTTTTTTTACTTATTCTATTTGTGGTTATGAGCCTATTACTTCCTCCTTCTATTTATCTCAGCATATTTGACAAAAGAAATTATAAAATGATTAAAACTGATGTCATCTATATTTATAACCAAACAAAATTTGTGCTCAAAAGAGCTAAATCATCCTTCAATAATGCACTGATTCTTTTTTACAATAAGTTGAAACAAGGAATTATGGGAATTAAAAAATTATTCGACAAATAGAACAGAACTGATTGAGTCCTTTTAGTTCATTTTCTGTTGAGACAACTACAATTTCAGTTGCCCGAATCCTCAAAAGTTATAAACTACGTTCGCCATATACTATTCAAAGTAAAATCGAGTGTATCAGATGTTTCACAGATTACATAAGTCCTCTAGAGGTGTTTCTGAAGTTCTTGCCAGTGTAATTATTATCTCTCTCGTTGTGGGGGCAAGTGCTTTAGTTGGAAGCATTCTGTTAAATGTAGATGTAGTAGATTTATTCGGCTATCTAGGTGTTCCTCAAGAACAAGACGTTGCAATCTCTCTAAACATCCTAATAATAAATGACACAGATTTAGACACTTTGTCTGATACAATGATTTTCTATCTGTCATTAGATGCAGAATCGCCCTCTATATACATTCAAGACTTTGATATACTTCTTCCAACAGGGCAGGTTTTGGATGATTTGAACCCGTGGTTAATATCTGGAACATCACAGCCATGGAATGACGAATATTTTGGTTTTACACTGCAATATGGTTTCATTAATGCATCTTTTACAATCCAAGTAGAAAACTTGAACTTGGATGATGGAGAAATTAGTAGTGGTACTTCTTTCCATATAGTTATTGATTACTCTTACATGTCAGAATTAGGAGGAAGACTAAGAAAAATATCCACCTTTTATCAAAATCCATTAATTATTGCTCCTTAATTAGAGAAGAAACCTTTTACTTTTGTTATAATTTCATAGGGAAATTTCAAATATCTTAAAAATAGTTGAAATCATCAAGAAACGAGGAAAATTACTTGTTATCTTATATTGAGATTTTAAAGAAATTAGTTTCATTTCCTACTGTTAACAATCCTATCGAAAACAACATTCCTTCAAAGGAAATTCTTCACTTTATAGGGGAAGATTTTTTGGAACCCCTTGGGTATAGAAATTTGTTTTATGAAAAAAATGGATACTCCTCTCTAATTTCTTATTTGGATCGGGGCTCTCCTAAAATTTTATTCTTGGGACATTGTGATGTTGTTCCTGAGGGACCAGGTTGGAACACAGATCCATTTGAGATGACAATTAAGGAAGATAAAGCCTATGGAAGAGGAACAGCAGATATGAAAGGTGCTGTTTCAATCATGATTAGTCTAGCTAAAGATTTTGTGAATATTGAAAAAGGGTCTGTGATTTATCTCATTAATCTAGATGAGGAATCGGGGGGAAAAAATGGTGCAGAAGAAGCAATTAAGTATCTCGAGAGAAACAACCTTATTCCTGATTATGTAATAAATGGCGATGCAAATGGACTTCAAGTTGTCAATAAAAGAAGAAATTCGTATGTAGCAAATCTTAAGCTAAGAAAAACATCATATAAAATTCAAGGAAGAAAGGAGAGCAATACTTTTGTTACAGATATAGCGGGGAAAAGAACAATGCATGCTGCATATTTCATGAGGGAAATAGATGTTCATTGCATGGATAAAGCTTCTGATTTCTTGAGAGCGAATTCATATGTTGTTCAAACTTTGAAAGGCAACTTCGTAAAAAATAATGTTCTACCATCCGAAATTAGTATTGAATATATCATCCCAGACGAGAATAGTGAACAAGAATATGAATACGACCAAAATCTAACTAAGTTTTTGCTCGCGGTTACAAAGTTTAAGGAAATTGATATACCTTCAGCACCTAGTGATTATGGTATAAATCTGACATTTAACTACTATCGCGAAGAAGAGGACTATCATCTCTGTCAGATGGATCTGAGAATCATGAGCAAAACAATGGATGATGTAAGAACTTATTTTGAGGAATTTGTTAGCTCTTCAGCTATAGATGCTGAAATTGAAACAAAAGGGAGCATAGGTCCAGTTTATACTAAAAAGGATTCAACTCTTGTTAAAAAAAGCATTACAGTAGCTAAAGAAATGGGATTATCTGATTATCCAATCGAAATGGGAGGAGCAACAGATTCTAGATGGTTTAGCGCTAAAGGGGTTCCTTCAATCGAATTTGGTCCACTTGGAGGGAACGTGCATGGAGCAAACGAATATGTAGAACTATCCAGCTTAGAGGTTGTAAGAGAATTTTATTTAAGGTTATATTCTCAATTGATAAATAAAAACTGAGACATAGCAAATTGGTTCAGCTTAACTTATATATTTGCAGACAATATTTACAAAAGAATTAAAATCAAGTAATAAGAAATAAGGCAGGGATAGTATGTCACTTGAACCCAAAAGAGCATACAAAATTGTTTTAATTGGCGATCCAGAGGTTGGCAAGACATCAATTCGTAGAAAATATATGGGAAAGTCATTTCGAGCTGATTATCTCAAAACTCTTGGTGCTGACTTCGCAGCTCAGAAAGTGGTTGTTGAAGGAGAATCTGTGCTTCTGACAATATGGGATCTTGCAGGTCAATCAATCTTTCATGGAATGAGATCATCCTTCTACCATGGGTGTAAATGTGCACTTGTAGTGTTTGATGTAACTAATCCTAAATCTTTAGAAAATTGCTACAAATGGGCACAAGAAGCATCAAATTATTCTAAGAACTCTCTAAAAAACATCTATCTTATTGGAAATAAAATAGACCTCGAAGATGATAGATTAGTACAACCTGAAGATATAGAAGCGGTAGCTCAGCAGTTCAGGGAATCGCTGAGTTTCCCAGTAGAATTATATGAAACATCTGCATTAACTGGTGAAAATATTGTTGAGCTTTTTGAAAATATGAGTAGAAGGCTAATTATTGGTGATGATAAAAAGGAAGAGCAGATGGAAGTACAGGAAATCGAGAAAGCTCCTGAAATAGAACAACAAACTCAAACTGAATCAACCAAAACTGATGAGTCAATAGGGAAAATTGTACAAATGCTAGAAAAACTGGAAAATAAAATGTCCAACCTTCACAATGATTTGAATGAAGTGAAAAAGATAATTAGCGACTTGAAATAAGTCAAGTTAAAGAGCTTACTTACATAGGTTGAAGTATAACGTTCTGAGAATACATTCTTGAGCAATTATTTGGTTTTTGAGACTCAAAAATTCAACACTCTTTTATTAATAGCATATATTATTACATAATACTTTTATATTATATAATGCTGAATTAATTAGCTTACAACGATGTAAGCAAAGGTGAAATAAAAAATGAATAAGAAAGGACTAATTTTAATTTTCCTTTTTGTAGTATCTACTGTCGGATTTGTTGCTTTATCAAATGCAGCAACTGACGACAACAAAGTAGACGTCATAATCAACTACGTACCATCAGCTTATGTAGACATGGGCTATTGTTGGGTTGAATTTGACGCAAGATTCTTAGATGACAATACCGTCTTTGGTGAAAACGACGTCATTAGTTTTTCATTCTCCTACGATGTTGCAATTGAAGCTTGGTTCGGAGCCGTTGCCCCAGGTGGTGGACTCCAAACTGATGAATGGTTCTTTGAACCCCAAAATAACTGGACAGCCGGTTATACAGGAACCGATCTTTACAATTCAACTCGATTTACAGGAACAATGGATGTTATACTCGATGGATATGACATGGGTATGAGCAACTTCGACGTTGGTGCAGATGGAGGAACCTATCAAGATATTCCAATACAATTGGATATAGGATGGCACTATCTGACAATAACCGCTTCGGAATTGGTATCTGATGCAAATCACACAGAATGGTCTTGGACCTATTCTTCTGATTCAAAGAGATTCTATGTTGGAGAAAACAAAGATGTCATTCCAACATTAGTAGTAGCCGCATACTTCAATGATGTAAGTGTTACTGCTAATCAAGTAGCTTCTCAAGATTTGCCATCTCAAGGATATAATATTACAGATTGGTTAGACGCTCCAAGACCTGTTGCTGAAGCAGTATTTGCAACACAGTACTCAATTGATGTCGAAGGTACTAACGTCACACAAGTCACTACTAGCATAGAGGCTAACTTCAACGCTTCAGATTCAAATCTAAATCTTGTCGCTAACATATATGGTGTTGTTATTGACAATATCTATGAAATGGGTCCAATGACTTACATGTGGATAGTAAACAATGGTGAAATGGATATAGCAAATGATACTTACGAACCTGAAACATTAACTGGTTTAAACGTAGGACAGAATTATGTATACTTCCTCGTATACGGATTCGCAGCAGATGATATCGCACTAGATTACGGACACGCCGCACCAAGATTACAAGTAGACACAGCAATATTCAACATATGGATTGGCGACTTACCAGAATCAACTGGTTTGGGCTTCGGCATACTTATAAGTGTCTCAATACTCGGGCTAGCAGCCGCACTATTCGTGCGTCGTAGAAAATAATATTAGGTGAGCTTAAAATGAAGAAAAAACCAATAATTTTCGCACTTTTTATTCTCTCTAGCTTGATCGTGATGAGTGCATTTAATACAAATACCATAGCACAGCAACAACCCATCGCAAATTTAACATTCAAAACAAACGGCGGTGGAGTTAGGCCAGATTATGGATTGTACATTGCACAATACTTGCGAGATATAGGTATTGAAGTAGAAGTCAAAGTAGAAGAATGGGTAGTATTCCTAGGAA
>JAGLOH010000590.1 GCA_023139025.1 Candidatus Heimdallarchaeota archaeon
AAGCAAAATCTAAGAAGCAGGTTGATAGATCTAAATCTATTGCTGCAGGAAAGAATCTTTACATAGAAAAATATGATCCTAATAAAACCCATCTTACTTTAACTAAAACTATGACAGATATGCAGAAAAGAAGATTAATCAAAACGTGTATAGACAATGGTATTGATACTATCGAATTAGATCCTTCTTTGAAGTATGATGAAAATCAAGAAATCATTGATCATAAGATTGAGTTAAATGAGGACAAGATAAGAGATTCGAGATCTAAAGTTGACCAAAAAATTCAACACCTGGAAGGAAATTATTTTGGAAGTTTTTCTAAGAAAAGAATTAAAGAAAGAGCTTTAGATGAAAAAACAACTGAACCAACAGTTATAACAAAAGAAGATCTTATCAGGAAAAGAAAAAAGAAACAACTTGAAGAATGGGAGGATGAACCATATATCTCTAAAATAGATGTTGAAGACATAGATACAGCTAGAACTAAAGAGGACTAAACATATCAAAACCTCTCTCTAAACCTTCTTTTTCCTATATGCTATACTATTCATCACATCATTAACTTGCGTTAGAATTGACGTATGTAATCGCTTTTTCTCTAAAAATGCTAAAACCAGCAAATTAGTAACAATGAACGATTTTAAGCGATTCTAAAAAAAGGGAAAAAAGATAGATTATTGTTTTCCTTCTGCAAATAATCTATATGCTTCGTCTAACTCTTTGATGAATTCTAATACAGCTCGATAAACTCTCCCTCCATGTATGTAGCGATGGTCATCGTATTCTATGCTAGAATAAACAGTATCTCCAGCTCCAACAGGGCTAGCAATAACAATATCATCTTCATTGTAGTATTCTATTTCATATCTGTAGCCTAAGATTCTTGTTTCAGTTGTTTCTTCAGCAAAGAGACTTTCAAGTATTCTTCTTTTAGTTCTATTATCCATTTTCTTACCTCCTTTCATATTCTTCTTTAAATTGTTCAGCTATTGTGTTTATATCCTCTTCAACCAATTCAAAAGTTGATTTCAATCGTTCTTTGATTTCATCCTCTTCACTCTTCACAGTTTCGTATATGTCCTTATCAAAATATTCTAGAATAGTATCATCAATCATGTCAAGCAAGACAAGAGGACGAAGAGCATCAAGTTCAACTGAAAACTTACCATAGTTTTCTTCAAATGATTTTAATCGAGAATCTTTTTTCTTTG
>JAGLOH010000591.1 GCA_023139025.1 Candidatus Heimdallarchaeota archaeon
AAGTAATAGGAGTACTAAATGCTGAGAAATTTACATTAGATGGTTTTACGAATGATGATGTTGCTCTTTTACATGCCTTGGCTAAAGTTACTAGTACTTATGTTGTTCAGAAGAGATTAGAAGAATTGACTAATACACTTTTCAATTTTGCAGAGAAATTAGTCGATATAAATAACCTAGTAGATGTTTTTAAGGAGATCATCAATAGTATTAAGTCAACACAAGACTATGAATATCTAACTATCTCTATTGTTGATCATGAACTTGAAACTGTGAATTTAGTTGCTTATTATGGATTTACAGGATCTCTTAATCACATTAAAACCTTGGATTTGATGTTAACAAAAAGTGTTGTTGTTCGTGCAGCACGTGAAAGGAGAATAATAAGAATTAATAATACAACGAAAGACAAAGCCTTCGTCCCTATAGAAAGTGATGCTATGAAAAGTGAAATTGCTGTTCCTTTCTTTTCAGAGGAAGGAATTATTATAGGAATAATAAATATTGAATCAAAATATCTTAATTCTTTTAACAAGGATGATCAAATCATTCTTGAAAAATTTGGAAGAATATTAGCAAAAGCTTTTCGGAAATTTTCAGCAAACGATATACGTCTAATGAAGTTTGAATAAAGCAGAGAGAAAGTGAAAAAAGACGATGAAGTCAATTTTTATCATCTTCTTTCAAACATCAATAATTTTTTGAGTTTTTTAGAAAATTTAAATAAATTTTGTCCTGTTACTATCGATATTAACTCTTTTTCAGTTATACGATAGCTATTGAGATAGAGTAATGATTTTGGCTTCATAACTCGATGAAACTCCTTAATTAATCGATCTCGTGCACCATTTTTCCGATTAACATATCCAAGCATGTCAAAACAAAATACTATATCCACACAATTATCTTCTAATCCGGTCTCGTTTTTAACATCAACCAATATGGTTTCAATATTTCCTAATCCACGATTTTTTGCTGCTTTCTTGATTGTTTGAATAGATAAAGGATTAATATCAGCTGCGTATACTTTTCCGGATTCTCCTACAATTTCTGCCGTAGGTAATGTATGTGAACCTAAACCAGCTCCATAATCAAGGATTATGTACCCATCTTGCAAATTGATTCCTTCTAATTTCTTTTTAGGTGATCTAAATTTATCTCTCATTATAAGAAATAGAGACATTATCCTAAAATTCAAATTATTAACTAG
>JAGLOH010000592.1 GCA_023139025.1 Candidatus Heimdallarchaeota archaeon
TTTTTGGTGTTTTAGTTGCTCTAGTTGTTATTAGAAAAAGGAGGAGGGAAGTCTAATAGATTTAGAACAACGAGATGTAGAAGTTAAGCTGAGAAGAACTCTCCTCAAAGCAGAGAACTGGTTATCTAAGAAGAATGTTCTTAGTGTTGGAAAGATTATCACTGTGTTAATCTTCGTTCTAATTGTTCTCGGGCCAATTTTATACTTACTTCTTCAGATTCTTCTTAATTGGAAGGAAATCAACACGACAGTTTTTAATGATCCAATATTGGGAAATGAAGCATTCCTTATGATGATGAGGTCGATAGGATTGTCGCTTCAAGTAGCAGCTGTTGTAACAGTTTTTGATATAATAGTTGGAGTACCTATTGCTTGGATCTTGGCAAGGTATGAATTCCGAGGTAAGAACATTCTAGACACAATGGTGGATATGCCAATGGCGGTTCCAACAAGTGCTTTAGGGTTCTCAATTTACCTTTTCTGGGGTACTAATAACGGTTTATCACGATTATTTAACTCACAAGTAGGGTTTGTTTCACAAGGCACTCTGCTAATTATATTGGCTCACGTTGCCTTTACTTTTCCATACGTTACAAGGTCAATCAAAGGAATCATCACTGATTTAGATCTTAATCTAGAGAAAGCTGGAAAAACTCTAGGAGCTTCTCCTTTCACAATTGCTAGAATGATTTCGCTACCAATGGTTAAAGAAGGATTACTGGCAGGAACTGTTCTTGCTTTTACTCGATCATTAGGAGAAACTGGAGCAACATTGATAGTGAGTGGTGTTTATCAGACAGCTCCTGTTGTTATAGTTAGCTGGATGAAAGGTTTAAAGATTCCAACTACTGCATTTCTTGCGCTAATTCTTATCTTAATCAGTTTAACTCTACTAATGCTAGTAAGGCTTTTTGCTAGAAAAGTTGGTCTACCATGGAGTAAAGTCTTTCCTAAATTTGAAAGAAAACTTAGCTCTAAAAAAGTTACAAGAACAAGAAACGGAATGGCACTATTTCTGTTCTTCATATTTGTATTTATTCCAGCTTTGTTTGTGATTATCTATTTGTTCCAATGGTGGGGTAAATCTCCTTTTTCTGGAGACCCGACGGCAGGGATGATTTATCAAGTGTTTCAAGCTCCTGATCAGAAAATTAGTGAAATTATGCGTGCTTTAGGCACGTCTCTGGAGATAGCACTCATTGTTACTTT
>JAGLOH010000593.1 GCA_023139025.1 Candidatus Heimdallarchaeota archaeon
GAGACTGACTAGAATGTTTACCATACGGCTGAATTTGCATTGATTGAGAATAAGAGCTTAATACTGGTTGTTTAGCAAGATTTTCAGGTAAAATATCATATTTATCTAGTTCTTCTTCGGTTTTTTCATACTCTGATATATTCTTTTCAATTTCTTGCATTTTTTCTTCATCTAGATGTGGTGTTTCTATTTGATACCTTATTGGTAGATGTTTCTGTTTTAGTTTTAAAATGATAAATTCAAGATTTTCTCCACAATATTGGCAGTGCTTATTAGCTGAACCGTGCTTCTTTCCACATTTGGGACAGTATAATTCGTTCATTTCAACTTAATATTTACATTTCAAATTATAAAAAGATATCCAGTTCTTCTGTTTTTTTCTATAAATGACAAACAACAATCTTAAGATTATATATTTTAAGTCATTTAAGTAAAAAAGGAAAGAATTGATGATTATTCCTTCTTTTTTGATAATTATATTTAATCATTTACAGCTTAATGGTGTCTAATATTCTTATTTCTAAAAAATATTTTTGCTTTATTTGCACCTTGAAAAACAGTATTATCTCATTTATTGGAGAGTGCGAAAATCGTATGCATGCACATAAAGCTGTAATGGCACTGACTATGAAATAGGAGATCTAAATCTCCCAAAACTTTTTTTATTAATTTCTAGATAACTATTATCTATAAAACTATTCCAATTTTTAGTTCAAGACCTATTAAAAATGTTGTTTCTGTTGCTTTAAGCTTAAATCTTGATTGAGAACAGTTTTCTTGAACTACCCGCTTCTTCAAACTGAATATCAGCTAGTCTCTCTCTTTTGATGTCAGAAAATGTTTCATCCAGTTTAACAATTTTAATTTTCTTAGAAATAGTAACATGTGTTTCTTCCAAAGCTTTCAGCTCTATTGCTTGCTTTGCTATCTTTTCTTTTTCCTGAAGTATTTTAATTTCTAATCTCCCTATCTCTCTCTCCTCTGCAATTTTCAAAGATTGTGACAAAAGTTTCTTAGATCTATCTATATCTAAATCTAATAGAGCTAACTGAGATTGTATAATTAAGGACTCTACAAGAAGTGGGTATGCTTTGTTCTTTTTAGCTAAGTCATGCATTTGAAAGACATATTTTTCTACTTTCAGAAGGTTTTCTTCCTTCTCAGATGTCTTAAGTTCCTTGAGAAGAAGTTCGCAAAGATTTAACAGGA
>JAGLOH010000594.1 GCA_023139025.1 Candidatus Heimdallarchaeota archaeon
AAATTGAATCTCATGCTTGCACTATTTTAGTTCCAAATGGCGCAAAAGCTAAACCTATCATTTTGAAATGTTGAATTGCAAATGGTATTCCTACAATTGTTATAGCCCAAATGAAAGCTGCGAGTAAGTGACCTATTGCAATATACCAACCAGCAAAAAATATCCAGAGGATATTAAGAAGTAATTTTCCTGCTCCTGTTGGTTCTCTTTCTATTTTGCGCCCAAAGGGCCAGATTGTAAAAGCTGCAATTTTGAAAGCTGCGATTCCAAATGGTATTCCAATTATTGTTAGGCACATAATAATACCCGCAAATAACCATTCTATAGTTGTCCAAAATCCACCAAAAATTATCCAAAATAAATTCCCAATTAGACTTAATATTCCTGCCATTTTATCACCTTTATTTGATTTTAGTGTGAAATTACTATCAATTTCACAACAATAGTTTTAAGTTTTTGTGATACATTAAGGAAGAATCGGGTATTTTAAGCAAATCTACTCATTATGAATTGACAAAAAGGTGATTTTATTCTTTTTATTAAACATAAAACTTAATAATTAGCAATTTTGATTCGATTCGTTCTGGTTTCAGAAGGGGTTAGTATGCTTAAGTCTCAGATTAATGGAACAAATAACCAATCAACAAAGCCTATTAGTCCACCTTTTATTTTCAGGGACCCCAACTCACCAGAGAAAATCTATGGAATGGCCCATTCACTTCAAGAGTTGACAGAAATTCTCCCCTTCATCCCTTATTTTTCGATAGAATTTCACTCTTACCGCGTAGAAAGTGATAGTTCAATTTCTAGCGATCTTGGCCTATGGTTGAGATATATTCTTAGTTTAAACGAATTAGCTGATGAAATAGAAAAACTAGCTTCTTCTATCGAAGGACTTGATTTGAAAGAAAAGTTAATTCAATTATTAAATGCTCATTTCTTAGATGAATAAACGATGTTCTATATGTTCTTATATTTCAATGCACTTGGTTCATAAATATCTCCATTATTAAGAAGATCATGAATAACTGCTTCTATTGTAGATTTTGCTAGTTTTGTTTGATTTATCAATTCTTCTAAATCTGCACCATCTTCGGAATTCAAAATAATATCAAATATAATTTTCTTCTCCTTTTGAAAATCTTCTGTTTCCATTGTTTGTTCAGAGGAAATTACAAAATCCTTTTTTGCATATCTCTTTATTTTC
>JAGLOH010000595.1 GCA_023139025.1 Candidatus Heimdallarchaeota archaeon
TTTGACAAAACCTACCTATTCTTCCTTAAGTGCTAATTAATTTTCAATTGATGACATAGCTGGATACTCTAACCAATTAGAGTATGGTATAGAGAAAATAGAATCTATACCAGAATATTATGTTGTTGAGGATGTTCAAAGTGGGTATGACGATTTAGCTCATGATCAATATTTGGCAATAGCTCAAGGATTTACTGTCTCTTGGGACTATGCAGAATTTTATGGAACTGATATCTATCTGGATATCATAGGTTCTGGTTCTCTGGGTACAGCAGAGCTGGACTTGTTTCTTATAAAAGATGAGGGTGCAGTTTTTCCAGACGTAACAAATTCTAGCAAAATTTTATCTAACTGTTCAGCTAACCCTTTTACTGCTACTAATCTTGTTCCATCAGCAGCAGCAGCTGCTCTTACTTATTATGATTTTGATGATGTTATTCTGAGTAATGGAAAATATTTTATTGTAGCAAATCTATCTACTATAGACTCAACTCCTCCTGGACAAAATTTTGCATGGAGATCTAAAAATGGGGTTCCATATTCTGGTGAATCTTATAGATGGGATTCATCAGGTCCTACTTGGGACAACCGAACAATGAATGTAGATTATACTCTAGTTCCAAAGCTTTTACCTTTAAATCAATTTCAAGAACCTCTCAGTTTTACTAATCCAGCTGATATTGGATTAGAAGATAATTCAAATCCTATTACTTCGTTGAGTCAAACAATTTTAGGAACAGGGATTCATGATCTTGAATCCACAGAATCTGTTAGAATAGTATTCAACAATAGTTATAATTTCTATATTGCTCTAAATACTGTTTCAAATTATCGTGTTTCTAATTCATCCCACAGTGAATATTCGGTAGATTGGTATCTTTCGTGGGATATTCCTTCAATTAATTTTTCTTCTTATTCCAACCCCAATAGAAGCCATATCATCTATACGCCTGAAGATTGGAGTAACTCAGTTTTTAGCTTAATAGCAAACGGATCAGAACCAGTGACTGGTTGGAAAAGTACTCAAGGCTATTCATTTGATTTGTCTTCTCTTTTAGTCAGCGATACTTATCAAGGGGCTTCATTAAATTTTACAACCACGAGTCAGAATTATTTATTTGATTCTACTCTGAATTCAAATTCTTTCAATTTAGGATACTGGGAAGCTAATGGAACCCATGCAACTGGATATAATGGTTCAACTGT
>JAGLOH010000596.1 GCA_023139025.1 Candidatus Heimdallarchaeota archaeon
CTCCAAAAACGAGTGACGCAATTGCTACTATCCTTAGTAAAACATTCTTTTGCTTCTCAAATGTCCATACTCTAGATAGTCGTTCGAGCATTACTCAATCAAGATTTCTAATCTTTTAATAGTTTACCCTCAGCTGTACTTTGCTTTTTAAAATTTCTTATAAGTTCGGTGAAACAGCTGAATTAATTAATCCAAATAAAAGAAAACAGAAGAAAAGAAACTAGGTTAGTGATTGTCCACAATTTTCACAGAATTTCCCTGCATCGAAAATCTTAGCCCCACAATATGTACAGTGTCTCGCAACTGTTTCTGTTGTTTCTACTTTTGTTGCTATTTCTTCTGTTCTCATTGGTTGATATCTTCCATCACTGACTTCCATTTTCCTGCTTATCTCAGGCTTATTAGCTGCATCTACCAAAAATTTCAATCCTACAGCACCAAAACTTATTCCTTCTATGTATATCTGAGCTAGTAAAGTATAGTAAGCAGCTTGCATTATGGTCACATTCCAGGTACTTAATCCTATATAAAATAAAATGAAAAATACAACATTTGTTGCCAGAAAAGACCAACCATAAAGAGTCAGAAAGCCATTTCCATATCCTCTTGTTGGTACTTTTAATCCTCTATTTGCTGTTTGAAATGTTATTCCTCTAAATATACCGTAAACAACAAGGACTGCTAATCCTCCCCATCCACCTCCCCAAGATGCTATGCTGGGAGTAAGACCTACAAATAGATCAGCTCCAATAAAAATGAGCAGTAAAACAATTGCTGTGTTAGTTGTTTTTTTATTTTTTGTGTAAAGACTTCCGATTATAGCAATAGGGACGATAAGAGAAGCAATACCAACGTAATGACTTATTGTTCCTGTTAATGCCTCACCATAACTCATGTAACCTGATAGAGTTGTACTAATTATTGCTAGATGAAGAGTAATTCCTCCAGCTGCAGCTAATAACACTCCACTCAAAATTAGATACGGAGACATTGATTTCTTTTTAATATCTGAGTTTAACATATTTATTACCTCGATTGAAATATAAGTGCAATAAGAAGCTAGCATATCCAAGTTAATAAATATATGTTATTTTTCTAAACCAGAATATTCTATTGATGCATCAGCTCATCCAACATTTGCCTGTGTTTCATTGTAGTTACCCAACCTATTTCTAAGTTGTCTACCACATCTGCTATGTTAT
>JAGLOH010000597.1 GCA_023139025.1 Candidatus Heimdallarchaeota archaeon
CCCCAATGAGTTACTTCATGAATTCCAACACCTATCCCAATAGATGGTAATATTTTTTGAATTAAGATAGATATTTCATTGTTGATATCATTTTCATTAAAAATGGACATTAAATCTAAATTGAAAATTCTTTGAAGAGGATAAGAATCGCATCCCCCAATACATGCTGATGTGTCTATAAGCAAAGAACTCGCAAAGAACAAGATGATTATTGATGCAGAAAATAATATTTTCCTATGAAACATGTTAACCATCTTAAAAGCAAGTCTAAATGATATTTAAACATGCTGTCAACATTTTAATTATTAAAACAACTGAAGATTCCTACACTTGTTTGAATAAGGATTGCTGAAACTATATCTTCCAATTACAAAAATTCTTAAACAGCTAATTTTCAATCAGATTATGTCTGAAGAAATCATAGCTTGGGACTTATCTGATCTTTATTTAGACGTGAATGATCCACAGATTAAAACCGATATAAAAGATATCGAAAAATTAGCTGAAGATTTTAATAAAAAGGTTAAAGGAAATATTAACAATCCTAATCTTAAGCCAGAACAGTTAGAAGAATGGTTTAAAAAACATGAAGATATTCATGAAAAGAAATTCTATCTTTACTTGTTTTCATCCTTACTATATTCAACCACATCACTTAATGATGGAGTCAAGAATCTTTATTCTCAAGTACAAGAATTTAATTCAAAAATCAATGAACAAACTCTTTTCTTCCATCTTGAACTCAACACAATACCTGAGGAGAAATATAAGGGACTTCTAGCATCTCCTGATTTAAAAAAGTATAAACATGATTTAGAATTCAACAGAAAACAAAAACCACATCAACTTTCTGAACAAGCGGAACAGATAGTTTTGATGAAGAATATAACTGGAAAGAGTGGTTTCATAAAATTATACAATGAAATTGAAAGCGGTTTCATTTATGAATTTGAATATGAAGGGGAAACTAAAACTTACACAGGGTCAGAGTTATTTGCTTTCATGTACAATAATGATAAGGATGTTAGACACAGAGCACTAAAGACCTTAGTCTCAGAATTTGAAGGAAATGAACTTACTTTTACTCATATTTACAATAATGTAATGAAAGATTGGGGTTTAGAAAATAAGCGAAGGAATTATGCGAATCCAATATCATTAAGGAATGTAGAGAATGAAGTTAGTGACAAAGCT
>JAGLOH010000598.1 GCA_023139025.1 Candidatus Heimdallarchaeota archaeon
AAAATATCATAGATAAACGAGTTTTAGGAATAAGTGATTTCTGAAAATGAAATAATCTATGCTAGTAGTAGTGATAATTTCAGAACTTATACTTCAAAAGAGTTCGGTAAAAAAAGTATTTTCATTTAGACAAAAGAGAAAAGAGAGGAAATTAAAATTGTTTCTTAGTGAAAACAAATATCCCCAAAGATAAAATGATGACTGTTGCAGCTAGTCCAACGCCTATTGAAAAAACCAATGGATCAACATTTTCTAGAAAGTAACCTGGTAAAATAGCTATCACTGACATCTGTTGACCTAGATAGATAGATAAAATTACCGCCATTGCAACAGACTTTACTAGCATACCTATCACCAAACCAGCAGCACAAGCTATAGACATTGCAGATAATGATATCAAGAGATTCTCAAAGGAATAACGAATGAGCTCTTTAAAGATTGCAGATGGGAGTGAACTTCGAATTAAGTCAACAATAATTCCAGAAGTAAAGCTCAATAGTGAAGCTATTATCAGGGAGAACATAAATGCTATATATTTGGCAATGACAATATGCCATCTTTTTACAGGCCTAATTAAAAATAAAGAATAAACATTAGCGTTTATTTCATTAGCCATTGTACTGCTCAAAATTACTGCAGCAAGTAAACCGCCTATACTAGCAATAATAATCCCAGAAAATAAAGTCATCGGAAAATCTCCTTGAACAGGATTTAGAAAATGCATCGCTATGACCACTAAAGGCATACCTATCCACATTGCTATCATTGTTTTTGATTTAGCAAACCCTCTAAATTCGTCCCAGAGTAATATGAACAAACTTTTCAAGCAGAATCACCCTCCATAACATACTTAAGATAAACCTTCTCTAAAGACGGCTTAAGATAGTTGAAATTATGTATAACTATCTGATTACTAACAAAAAAATCCATTAGTTGAATTAATCCTTTTTCTAGGTTCACATCTGGAATAAACATTATTGTAACTTGAGTGGAATCATATTCATTCAACACAGCATTATCAACTAGAGACAAAGATTCTATTTGTTTGATTTTCTCACTTATATTAGGACTAGTTACTTCTACACCATCTCCACCCATTAGTTCTTTCTGCAATTCCTGGGGTTTTCCAACTTTTGCTAAACTACCTTTATTTATGATTCCAATTGAAGTAGCAATATCCTCAACATCAT
>JAGLOH010000599.1 GCA_023139025.1 Candidatus Heimdallarchaeota archaeon
CTCAAAGTATCGATAGTTATTTAATTTATGTTTATTTCGATGAATCTTTGATAGCTGGGAAGAACTTCTCCATAGAGCTTATCTTCTTCAAACATGGTTTTGACAATCAATCATGGATTATTAACATAGGTGTTTATGAAAAGATAACCCATGAAATATCAGTAGAAATAGTAGGAGATATGAGACAACTAACTACTATTCAATTCAGAGTAACATTAAATAGTTCCGATCTTGATTTACTAACTGCATTATCGTTTGATAATATCAAGTTCTTTTCAACACCTGACGGGGACTTTGTTGTGATAACTTATGTATTTACTTTTGCTAATGGAACTACGATAGAATATTCAATACAAGCAGAACTTCAACAAATTCAACCAGGTCATTATGTAGCTCTCACTAGTGAAATTTTGGTTCCTTGGCGTGTAACTAATGTTTCATATTCAGCACTGTATACTCCTACAAGCCAATCTGTAATCGCTTCTGAAGAAACTATTTCACAATCCACTGAAATCAAATCAGCTAAATTCACGAATTTAATAGCCTACCTATTCAGTGAATATACACCTTACATGGCTGCTTCTTTAGCAGTGATTGCAGCAGTATTCATTTCATTAACAATATACTTCGCGATAGTAAGACCAAGAAAACAAAGGAGAACAGCAAAGAAACGAGGTTACTTAGATAAAATTTCGAAAATACTTACAAGTGTTATTTCTATGAGAAAAGTCATTATAGTTCACACAGAAACAGGACTCCCTATCTATGAATGGGATCTTGGTGGTGATATATCGGTTGATTCTTCACTAGTAACTGGCTTCCTTCAAGCTGTATCTGGTATGGGGAGTGAAATAAGTGGTGGGCAAACTGGAGCTATCAAAAAGCTTGACTACGGTCAATTTGTTGTATCTAGTGCTTCAAAAGATTGTATTTGTGCTTATCTCTTCAGTACAAGTGAAGTTTCGATTGATGTAGAAACTGGTCTCTCTAATTTTGTTGAATGGTTTGAGAAACGATTTCAATCAGTCTTACATGAGTGGAGTGGCGTAACAGATGAGTTTACCACTAATTCTAGACAAATTATTGATACCCTTAGTGAAGAGCTTTTTATCTGGACATTACATCCTCTATCCGTAAATACCTTAAAAGAAAAAGACGTTCATAAGCTTAATTCTT
>JAGLOH010000006.1 GCA_023139025.1 Candidatus Heimdallarchaeota archaeon
GATGGTAAAATTGTGAATCATGATCATTCGCTAGGTCGTCTCTTTTACCGTATTCTACAATATTTCCTTTGTCAATTATTAGAATATCATCAACCTTTTCCAAAGTGGCTAATCGATGTGCAATAATTATCCCTGTTCTGTTTATCAGAAGTTTCTCAATTGCAATATCTAGTAGATTTTCAGTGACAGGATCTAATCTAGAGGATGCTTCATCTAGAACAACCAGATTAGGACTTTTAATGAAAACACGAGCTAAAGCAAGTAATTGTGCTTCCCCAGCAGATATGCCATGTTCACTAGATGAGATGATTGTATCTAACCCTTCTGGGAGTTTTGAAAACCAATCATCCAAACCAATGTCATTTAGTATGGAAGTAATTTTCTCATCTGAAATCCGGTCATCAAATAATGTAACATTTTCCCTTACAGATGCTTGAAATAATTCTACACTCTGAGTTACATAAGAGATTTTGTCTCTCAAATCTCCTAGTTGTATATCTTTAATTTTGATGTTGTTCAGTAAAATTTCACCATCATCTGGTTCAGGGTCATATAGGCGGAATTATAACCTAGAAATGGTGGTTTTACCACTCCCAGTATGACCAAGAATCCCAAGTTTTTTTCCGGGATAAAGTTTGAACGAAATATCATTGAGTACATAAGTATCCTTATTGTAAGCGAAATTCAACTTGTTGAATTCAATTTCCAATGGTCCAGAAGAAAGTTTTTCTGTTCCTGTGTCCTGAATTTTTTTCTTTGTATCAAATAACTTGTTAATTCTATCTATTGAAGCACCTGCTCGTTGGAGATCTTGCATCTGTCGTGTAATAATAAATATTGGTCTCAGCAAAAGTCCTGCGTAGATCTGAATCAAAAACACTGTACCTAATGATATAATATTATTTTCCAATAGAGGGATACTTGGAGCAAAAACCAATGTGTTGATTATTGCAATGACTCCCCAAATCGCCATCACGAATAATTGCCCTCTGAGTAGAGCTTTTTTCCAGGCTTTGAAGTCCTTTCGAGAGTTATCAAAAAACTTACGCATTGCATATTTCACTCCACCATTCGCTCTTATGTCTTCTATAGCACTTAGGTTTTCTTCAATTGTACCATACATATCTGCACTTGTTTGTCTTTGTTTCTCCCATGCTTTAACCGAGAAATTCCTCAAGATATACATGATGATAATTGCTAAGAGAGTGAAGACAGTGAAAGCTACACCTAGTATCCAATGTTTTGTAAAGAAAGTTATTAGAACACCAACGATGAGTAAAATGGATGTCAGAAGTTGTATCGAAAATGTTGAAAGAAACTGTGCTAAAGTGTTTACATCACCATCAATTCTTTCAATCATCTCTCCAGGTTTATGTTCATTATGAAATGTCATATCTAAGTTAACACAATGTTTGGTTAAATCGAATCTAAGCATGTTTGTTGCTGACCATGAAAGATTTTGACTCAAATAAACTGATCCTAAAGTAATCAATTGTTGTATAATCATCAGAACGATATATGCTGCTGCTAACAAGATTAACGCCAGATTAGTTGAATTTAGACTTACAATAGGAATCTGCTTTCCCACCCAAAACACATTTATGTCTTGAATTGGAAAACCTCTGGTCGCTAAATCGATGAATCTCTCAATGATTAAAGGAGAGAAAATTAGCAGAACAGTTCCACTACTTAATAGGAAAGCTAACAATAACACTCTTCTCTTGAAAGGTGCTAGGTACTTCTTCTGTACCTCCCAATATTTTTGTAGTGGAATTTTCATAGTCTTGGTTATTCGACATAAGAGACTTATAAATTTGATTTTAACCGATTGAAATAAAAAATAGAGGACTCATGCCATCGCAAGAGTTATTTTTATGGTAATCTGGGTCTTATTGTTAGATAAAGCAAACCACCAAATAAAGGAACGCAGAATAAAATAAAGAGTTTCAAATTCTTCCATTCTCTTCTCTTCATGTCGCTCCAAATAATTATTGGGTAGAACAAGGTTAACAATGCAAAATCTACTGTCATCACTTGTATGAGCCGAACATTTAGAAAACTATCTGCAAACACACCCCATTTCCCATAGATACTAGCTGCAATTATCCCATACATAACTATAGCCCTAGTAAGTTCGGACAAAATAATACCTAAGGTGCGTGAATCAAATATTTTTGTGAACCATGTTTTTTTAGTCTTAGGGTTCTCCTTCTTCACTCCTCTTAATGCAAAGTACGGCATCATCCCATACATTCCTAGCCCAAATGCCACTAATACAAAGGGCCAAGCAGGAATGAATCTTTCTCTACTTTCTATAAGGAGTATTGCAGCGTAAAGTAAAGCCCAGAGTCCTACAATCATAAAAATGCTCCACTCTAGTGGATTAGTTTTACCGTAAACAAAGGTAAAATCTCCAAAGCCTGGATCACTTGGTTGTTTAGCTGGTGCCCATATAAACATGTATAGAAGGGAACCAACCCATAATACTAGAAATAGCAAATTCGGACTTAGAAATTTCTTCCATGGAATACTAAATTTTTTGATAGATGATAGCAAGTTTCTTTGTTTTTGTTCAGTTAATTCTTTTTTTGAATTTTCCATTCTAATATCTCCTTATGAGATTAAATCATGTGTTGAATGCTCTGTCACCCGCATCTCCTAAACCCGGAACAATGTATCCTTTTTTATTTAGTTCTTCATCAATTGCTCCAGCAATTATTGTCGCTTCAGGGAATTCTCTCAGTAATCTTTCTGTACCAAATCGAGATGCTATTGCGCATAGAACGATTATTTTGAGAGGTTTTTGCTCTTTGATTTGTTGGAGTGTAAAAAGTAATGTTGAACCACTTGCTAACATTGGATCAACAACTATTGCTATCTTATCTTCAAGATATGGAATGCTCGTGTATGTACAATCAATTCTAAAATCTCTTCCGTCTTCTTTGAGTTGTTTTCCTCTAGACGCAGATATTACTCCAACTTTAGCTTCTGGGAGCACCTCTAATACTCCTTCAGACATGGGTAGTGCTGCTCTTAAAATTGTAATAATTACAGTATTTTTCTTTATTTTTCTAAAATTACTTGTTCCAAAAGGTGTTTCAACTGGTAAAACTACTGTTTCCAAAAACTTAGCAGATTCATAAGCCAAGTAATTACCAATTCGTTTAAGGCTTATCCTGAAATCTGCAGGATTTGTTTGTTTATTCCTTAACCTACCTACAATTTCGGAAATTAGAGTGTTAGTTTCACTACCGTTAATTAACATTCAATCAATAGTATAGACTAGCTAGCTTAAATATATTTTTCAAAAACAAAAATCAACTCAGGAGAATAAAAGTAATATACTTAATTTGGTTTATCTATCTTTGTGACCTCTCATTCCAAAATTGGTTTCTTATTAATTCATGGAGTAGGCAGTAATTGTGCTGTAATGAACCCATTAGAGGATTTCCTTGCAAATAAAGGCTTTAAGGTTCTCAACATCACTCTTCCGGGTCATAATACTTCCTCAAAAGATTTACTAAAGATTGACTGGCAAGATTGGGTAGATTATTGTCAAGGAAAACTAGAATTTCTTATGGAAGATTGTCCAACAACCTTTATTGTTGGAACTTCCTTAGGTGGTGTCCTTGCACTCTATTTAGCTGCAACAAATCCTGAGTTGAGTGGAGTAATAACTTGTGCAACAGCTGTAAAACCCTATAATTTCCTATCATGGTTTATTACAAATTTCAGGTTCATACAACATTTTGTTCGCTGGATAAGAGTAGAAAAAATAAGTTCTAAATTAGTTGGTAGTCCACAAAATTGGGAGGTTTATAAGAAAATACCTATGAAGAGTCTAGTAGAAATTGCAAAATTGCTAGATAAGCTTAATCCAATTCTGGGAAATATTAGTCAACCCATATTAATTGTTCATAGTGAGAATGATAAAGCTGTATCAATAAAAGGCATAGAACAAATTACTTCTTCAATCAGTTCAAGGGATCAAAGCATTGCTAGAATAGGCAAAGGTGGTCATGTAATTCTGTTAGATGAAGGTTGTACTCAAGCTCTTACAGAGATAGAAAACTGGATAGGTGTGAGAATATAGAAAACTGATTTCAATTTATTTGATTAACTATATAAGTATGAAATGGTGGTATTTTACATATTAAGATATGTAAAGTAGGATTGAGTATTATGACAGAGAAATTTGATATTAATCAAATCAAAGTAGAACAAGCTAATTTGTTGAATTATACAAAAGAAGATTGGGATCTATATCATGAGTATAGAAAAATTAGACATTCTGAAGCAAATCCTGATGATCCTTTTGTTGATGATGAATCCACAGAAAAATCTTTGAAGATGCAAGTAAATCATCCTGAATTAGATTTCCAATTCTCTGCTATTATTGATAGTTCGATAAACAAATTTGTAGGTAGAGTTGTTTACGGAGGATTCCGAGAAACATCAGCATCTTATGAGGGTAATAAGCATTTACTACAATTTGATTTAGTTCTTCTGAAAAAATATCGGAACAAAGGAATTGAAACAATAGTACTGAAACAAATATGTGAATATGGAAAGAAGAAAAACCATTCTATTCTAATTTCAGGTTCAGATGAAAAAGATGGAAAAGCTTTTCTAAAGGAAATTGGTGCTCAAACTGCTCTATCTGTTGCTGAGAATCGTTTAAAGTTGGAAGAAGTAGAATGGAATATGGTTGAAATATGGGCAGTGGAAGGTTCTAAGCGTTCTCCAGATACAGAACTTAAGCTAGTCTATTCCATCCCTGATGATATTCTTGAGAAGTATTGCACAGTATATACTGAGACACTTAATCAACAACCTCTTGGAGATCTCGATGTGAACGATATTGTTTATACTCCTGAACTTTTCAGAGATACAGAAAAACGAAGAGAAGTGCTTGGAAGAAAGCATATAACTTTCTATACCGTAGAACCGAATGGGGATATATCAGGGTTAACTGAGATGGAATACCGACCTGAAAGGGAGACTATTGTAGAACAACTTCTCACTGGTGTACAAGAAAAGTATCGTGGTCGTGGTCTTGGAAAATGGTTGAAAGCTGAGATGTTGCTAAAGGTAAAGGAAGAATTTCCAAAAGCAAATATCATTTCAACAGGAAATGCAACAACTAATGCCCCAATGCTTTCCATTAATGATCGACTTGGATTCAAACCACATAAAGAGGGAATTACTGCTCAACTGACACTAGAAAATCTAGAAAAATACTTGGAAGATAAATAAATTACTTATTTTCTCTTTTTTTGTTGTATTTGAATAGTTATTTCTTAAACTTGACTTTACCAAATTTAGCAGTCCAGTTATTTTCATCATACATTTCTAACAAAAAAATATTGTCTAGATGTTCTCTGAGGAAATACACTTCCTTACCAAGTTCCTCAGCAAATTTAACTTCTATATACACTCCTCTCCCAACAAAGTGTCCATTATCATGTTCTATTGCAGAAAAGATGACTATGTCACTTTTGCTCAGAAGATCAAGACATTTCTTCATTATTTCCTTTCCAGAAGAATCTTTCCACTTTTTCTCATATTTAGCAGGATTAATTATGTCAGCTTTTGCGAATGCTTTCTTTATTAGCTTAAGTTCTTTCTTTTCTTGTCTCTCCCCATAAATTTCCATAGAATGAGCATAATATATCTGGGGAATAATTCTGTATTGTTTTCGTCTATATAGTTCCAAAAGTATACATGCTTCATAAAATGCATCATAATTTGCTCTATGTGCCTTAAACTCACTAATTTGCTCTACAAGTTCTTTGTTGATAATGATGCATTCTGTATTGGCATTAAGAAGTTCTTTTTTTGAATGAGCCATTTTATATCTTTTCTTTTTTCTTCCAAAAGGTCTTAGATATTCTGAAGCTGAAAGCATAATACAAGGAGCTATTTTTGTTTTTGTACTCTCCTTACTAATGTTCCATGGATCTTTTTTTAAGAATTTATCAAAATCGAATGCGTTATTGTAAGCTGTAACAAACTTTCCGAAAAGAATTTGCTGTACTTCTTCAACTACAGTAGCTAAATCTTTTTCTGCATTTTGAATTTCCTCAAGTGATAAAAATTTTTTACTAAATATCCACGAGTTACGAAGATTATTATCCCAAGTACTAGTATCATAATGAATTAGTGAATGGTAAACCTGAGTTATTTTTTGTTTTATCACATTCGCTCGCATTATCGCTATTTCAACAACAAGATCTTCTGGTAATCCTTCAAGTCCTGTTGTTTCAATATCCAACACATAGATGTCCATTAAAATACAAAATCAGCAGTTCCTTTAAGGTTTTACCCCTCCCTAAAGAAAGTGAAGAAAATAAGAAGTATTTTTGTGAATTACTTTAATCGTGATATTTCTTCATTCCAGCAAGTATTGGGATTTGAAGGATATTTTCATCCGGTGTATAAGAGCAGTTCCAATTGTCATTATAAGCACATAAAGGATTATAAGCTGTATTGAAATCAACGACAAATTTTCCTTTTGATATCTTCTCTATTTCTAGGTATCTTCCAATATCGTAAGATTCTTCACCAGTAGTTTTGTCTTTGAAGGGGAGGAAAAGATAATTATCTTCAATTGGTTTGAAAATAGTAAGCATATTCATTTGACCATCAATCTCAAATTCAATATAACCAAAACGAATGTATTTTCTTTTATCGCCTGTAGTAGTAGGGATTGTAATATCACTCTGATGTTCAAATTTTTTCATATCAACTATGAATTCGTATTTTTTGTCTATTGGAAAATACGATAATCCTTTGAAATCTAGTTTTTGATCGTGAGTTAGAGGAGAATTGGGAGATTTTTGGAAAAGTATATCATTTCGTTCCCTAACTCTCTCTATTTTTTCCTTGTGAGTCTTCTCTACCATAAGAGAAAGGACACTCTACTCTATTTTAAAGATATGATTGAACAAATATCAAGTCACCGTAAATCATTCTGGTTTAAATCTACCATAGTAAAACTGGCTTATTCAAATATTTACGAGAATAGTTGAGCCTTCAATTAAGTGAATAGTTTTAAATATATCTTTCAATAATAGTTTGTCTTGATGTACATGAGGAGAGAATCAATATACTTTTTTTACGGAATATCATTAGTTTTGTTTTTGATTTTTTCTAGTGGTATTCAAACCCAAGGTGCTACTTGGGATAGTTATGCTTCAGAGTATGAATATACTCAATTGACAAAAGGAATCCTTTATCCAGGTGGAGAACCTCATGAGGTAACAATAGAGGATACATTCAAAGTGTGGAATGTAACTACAGTTAGTGATAAAGTGTATTTCAGAACGAATTTTACTCCTTACTTTATGGGATTGATGCATTTTGAAAATCAAGAGGAGTATGATACTTATTTATCAGAACATTATTGGTACGATAATGATACCGATAGTATGTCCCTTGCATATTCAGTTGTAGGAACAAATTTCTACTTTGTAGATATGTTAGATTCTACTCTTCATTATAATGGAACAATGTCTGATTTTGATATTAGGTTAATTAAACATCATATGTATGGTTTGTTTTTACCTGTTAATCATCCATCTTTCAACTTCAAAACTGTTTATGCAACGAGTTTTCCTATTGAAGAACCACTACATGATGTAAACTTTCAGCAAAAAGACACACTCACACTGGATAAGATGAGATATAATGGATATTATTTGTATTTGGAATATTCTTATTTCTCTACATTTATTCGAATTGATTATAGTATAGAGCTGATGTATTCTTCTATAGGCGAGTTATATTTCTCCAAAATTACTATTTTTATGTATAATGAAGACTTTGAACAACCTGTGGAAGATTATGAAGTTACATTTTCACTGAATCCAGAATACAGATTTAATGGTACTGAAGTTACTTGGGCAAGTTCATTAGTTATTCTAAGTTCACTCATGCTTGTGACTTATGCATACATCAGATTCAGAAGAGATCCTTAGAACTCTTCTTTTTCATTTTTAATCCCATTTTGAACAGTTTAAGAGAATCCTGTATCTTTGCAGCAAGGTTATCTTCTTGTAAGCGCATCCTTCTTGGATGAGTATGAAAAATGGTATTCAAATAGCTGCAATTTTACCATTTAAAAAATTGCATCTGGGCCATTATTCTCCCCTATTCACATTTCTCACTGCTTAATATTGTAATACCATTAATATAATAAATGTAGATTTTATTGTATGCTCATGCCTGGAGAAAACGTACGAACTGGTTGGTTTTTCAGAGATACAGGGCCTCCTAACGATAATTCCTATTATGAAAATATGACTCGATGTGTATTCCAAGCAGGTTTAAGCTGGCAGCTTATTTCTGATAGGTGGCCTAATTTCAAAAAAGCTTTCAAAGATTTCAACATAGAAGAAGTGAGTAAATTTGATGAAGACGATATTGGAAGACTATTACAAGATTCAGGAATAATTAGAAATAGAGCTAAGATTGAATCAGCTATTATCAATGCAATGGTCTTTTCAGAGATTAAGGAAGAGTATGGATCCTTCAGAGATTTCATGGATAATTTAGATGCATCAGAGAATTACAAGCATGTCAAAAAAGAGCTATCAAAACGTTTTGAACGAATGGGGCCTAAAACATCTATGATATTTTTGTATAGTATTGGTGAAAATATAAAACATGAAGGTTAGTGATTAAAAATTATTATTTTCGTTAAGCTAAGAATACTAAAAATACAAAATCTATTATCACTAAAACAAATGTTAGAACTGCTGATATAACTAATACAATTAGTAACATTTTGTACTTCTTTTTACCATAAATTCCGATAGCATTAACGATTGCATATAGTATTAGCCCCATAGCAAATAAGAATAGATAAAGCCCCCAAGTTAATTGTAAGATTAATGCTATCCCCCCTACTATGGCTAATATAGACATAATAAGTTCAGCAGCAATATGAAACAATCTTTCAAATGGATGTTCTATAAATTGAATCCCTTGTTTTCTAAGTAGTACTATGATCCAGAGTAAAGCCGTGATAGTACCGGCACTAATTGAAAATATACCTGAGATTATTTCTAAAAACATAATTATTTTTTTTATTACTATGTTATAATGTTTTCTTAAAGTTTGTAGTAGCTAGAGAATCTTCTCTAAATAGGATTTTGATGTTTAGTATAAAAGAAAAAGAGGAAAAAGAAAAAATAGACTAAACTATAAGTGCTATTTTACTCACAATTAATTCTGGCCATAAGCCAAGAACTATTAGAACAACTGCAATTATAGCTAAAGCTAATTTTTCGAATATTGGTATTTTTATTTTGCCTGTATCTTCAGCGTCTGGTTCATCGAAGAGCATTTTCTTTAGAATATATAGATATCCTCCTAAAGCAAGTAAGGAGTTGATGATAGCCATAATGACCAACAAAATGCTGTTAATGAACATCAGAGGATTGACGGCGTTGGCACCACCATTGAAAGTAGCAAGAATTACCATTAGTTTTGATGCAAAACCAGCTGTTATAGGAATACCTCCTAAGGATAACAAACCTATTGTTAGGACTGCACCTATAAAGGGTGATTTTCTTCCTATACCTTTCATATCTCTGAGATCTCTTGATCCAAGTGTTGTAATTAGAACTCCACTGAGCAAGAACAGACCGCCTTTACCTAGAGCGTGGGTAAGTATGTGGAATACTGATGCTTGAACTCCTAAATTGCCAGGGGCTAGAGAACCAATTCCGAGTATGATGTAACCAAGGTGTACAGTGGTCGAATATGCTAAGATTCTCTTGAAATCTACAATATCTTTACGCTTGAATTGAGAGAACACTAAGTAATTCCCTTCAATCATAGTTAAGATACCTAACCAAGAGATAACAGCTCCGGCACCAGCACTTAATACATCAGGAGTATATGCGAAGTATAAGGTTCTATAGATACCTATTGCACCAGCTTTAACAACGATTCCAGAAAGTAGTGCGGAAATAGTTGAAGGAGCTGAGCTGTGAGCATCTGGTAACCAAGCGTTCAAGAATAGCATAGCAGCTGTTACTGCAAAGCCTGTTATGAACAGAGCGATTATTATTGCGGCTATAGCTGATGTACCACTAGCTTGTACTGCTATTGAAACGAGTTCAAAGTTTACTGAACCATAGAAACCGTATGTCAAAGCAGTAGCTAATAAAACTAACATACTTCCAGCAGTTGACATGATAAAGTATTTCATCGACGCTTCTACTGCACCTCTTTTTGCTCTCTCAAAAGCTACAAGCACATAACCACTTAGTGCAAACAGCTCCCATCCAACAAATAGTGTGATGAAATTGTTTGCCATAGTTACAGTACTTAAACCAGTGAGCAAAGTGAAGATTAATGCATAATAGTAACCAAGTCCATTTTTACCTTTCATGTAGTTAACGCTGAATAGTACTACCATCCAGACAAGGAAGCTGAATATTGTGATTAGCACTGCTTCAAGTTGTCCAAACCTTAGTAAATCTCCTGTTGTACTAGCAATGTAGTCTCTAAACGCAGGCACATAAGCTGAAATAAATCCTAGAACAAAGACGCTAAATGCAATTATGTTAGCTAAAGCATGATTAACACAATCAGCTTTTATCTTTATTTTGATTAAGAATTTCTTCAGTTGCTCAAATAGTGACAAGAGTATAGCAGCAGCAATTGGTATAATCAAGATTAAGGATAGATATGTGTTCAACATTAGACCATCACCACCAACAAAGTAGCAACAACAATAAATATCGCTACCACTGATCCAAAGATCATGTTCCAGTTTATCTTACCAGTCTTGAAGAATGATAATTTTTGACCAATCCAGAAGACAGGCTTGACAAACACTAAGTTGTACAAGTGATCAATATAGAATCCGTTTGCTACAAAAGTTCTCAGAGCTTTGAAGACATTGATTTTTTCTACAAAACCTACTTCTGTTTGTCCTTTACCATAGAACAGATAAGCTAATCCTAACCCAAGAATGATTGCACCTATTGCACATAAGAATGGCACAAGTACTACGTGAATTAGGCTATATCCTGTATCTCCTGAAAAGAAGTTACTAGCTGGACCTTCAATTATGAAACCTGTAGCTACTACTAGAACTGCTAATATAGCCAGAACAATTCTCATGATATACTTTG
The DNA here is from genome assembly GCA_023139025.1 of Candidatus Heimdallarchaeota archaeon. Lineage (GTDB taxonomy): Archaea > Asgardarchaeota > Heimdallarchaeia > Heimdallarchaeales > Heimdallarchaeaceae > UBA460. The sequence continues at coordinate 11,151 of JAGLOH010000006.1, forward strand.
GTTTGTGCACACGAGCTCCTCGGTTCTTGCCATGGAATATCATCAAAAACATTCTTGCAGCATATAAAGTTGTTAAGAATGCTACTAAAATACCTACGATGAAAGTAAACCAATGCATTGAGGCACCATCGATTGCCGCTGCTTCATATGCAGCTGTTATTATCATTTCTTTGGAATAACCACCATTTGTGATAATTGGAATACCAATTAAACCGAGAACACCAACCATCATGAATCCGTAAACCCAAGGTAGGTCTTTTTTCAAACCACCCATTTTCTTCATATCTCTTTCTTCTGCAATAGAATGAATTATTGCACCTGCTGACAAGAACAGTAGGGCTTTGAAGATTGAGTGAGATAATAAGTGCATCTGACCAGGTATTAGTCCAGTTCCATGATCCTCTCTTATTGTAAAGGCTAAGAACATATAGCTGAGCTGTGAGATTGTGCTGTATGCAAGAACTCTTTTCAGATCCGTCGTAACCAATGCACCAAATGCAGCAGCTACGCAAGAAACTCCAGCTATTATCATTAGTGCAATGTAGAAGAATTCGCTATCCCAGATGGGTGAGAATCTTGCTACTAGGTAGATACCAGCCTTAACCATTGTTGCAGCGTGTATTAATGCTGAAACTGTAGTTGGACCTTGCATTGCATCTATATCAACTGTATCTCCTGCACTCAACCATGATTGTAATGGAAATTGTGCAGATTTTGTTATCGGAGCTAAGAGTAATAGAATACTCATAACAATTGGATAAGTTCCTCCAAGTGGTGTTGTTGTGTCTATGATTAATGGATTAGTTAAACCTAGTTTTTTGTTTTCGTAATACATCCAAGCTAAGAATGCTAAGAGACCAACATCTCCAATTCCTGTCATGATAAGAGCTTTAATTCCACTCTTTGCTGGTTTTTCTCCTGCTTCACCTTTCTTCATGAAGAAGTGTCCGATTAGGAAACAAGAACAAAGTCCTACAATTTCCCAGCCAAGGAATAAGAATACCATGTCATGAGCAAGAACTAGTAAAAGCATACCTCCAACGAACATTTGAATGAAGAACCAATATCTTGCTTTGTGTTTGTCTTCTTTCATGTATTCTATAGAGAAGAATGCAATTAACATACTCAAAATTGATACAATTAGCACCATTAAGACAGATAATGAATCCAAGTATATTCCTGATTTATTATCTCCCCAATTCATCCAATTTAAGAGATAGGTAGTTTCTCCTTTATAAGTACCAAATATCAAAATTGACATTATTGCTGATACTGCTATTGTAGATACGCTGAAGAAGTCTCTAACTGTTGGTAATTTCTTCAATAGTAATGATAGAAAAGAACCAATAATTGGAACTACTACAGAAATTATTGCAAATAGTATTATTGTTTGTACCATTTTTATCACCTCTTCAATGTAGCCATCTCATCTGTATCCACGCTATGGGCATGGCGATAATTATTGATGGCTATTGCTAAACCTACAGCCAATACAGCTGCACCAATAGCGATTGAAATCAAAGGAAAGATCTGTGCAAACCTTGTAAAAGTTGCATTAGCAATGTTGGCTCCCAAAGCAATAAATACAACATTTATAGCTATTGTCATTATTTCAATACCCATAAGAATCTTGATGAGATTTCTTTTTCCAAGTAATGCATACAAGCCTACACCAAATAAGACGAGGCCTAGAATCAGTAAATGTAATTGTTCTATCATGCTTTTGTCTCCTCCTTGTGTTTCTTCTTATGATGAATAAACAATGATCCAATGCCTATAGATGTTGCAAAGAACACAACAGCTTGCAGTATCAAATCAGTTAATCTTTCTGTCCATAGAGCACGTAAGGATTCACCTATGGTGCTTGTTCCGAATGTAATGCTAAGATCTGAAGCTATTACTCCCCAAATTGCTATCCCCATTAGAATAGCTACAATGGCAAGTGCGATTACAGATCTCTTCCAGTCAAATGATTCATCTCTCTGTTTTTCTGTTAAAGCTACAACCACAACAAATAGTGCTGTAAAACCACCACCATATACTATGAGTTGTATCCACGCTAGAAACATAGCGTTAAGTGCCAGTAACAATACCCAGAGAAATAGATTCATAGCTATCAAACCAATTATAGAAAACATTAGTCGTCTGCATTCCAGTGCAAAGATTGCTGCTAGAATCGCTAGAATCATGAATATATATATGATTACTAAACTCATTATTCAATTCCTCCTTCTAAGACGGGGTCAGCTGCATCTCTTGGATACTTCTTCTTTATTGCAACTAAAACTGTAACAAGTATTAGTGCTAAATAGATAAGAGCTGCTTCTAAAGTTGCTCCTGGAGCTACTCCTACAAAGAAGACTGTAGCTAGAATGAATGCTGCAATATCAAACAGAACAAAGAAAGCAATGAACACATAAGTGTCAATGAATATTTTTCTAGGTTTGGCTAGAATAGAACCTTCTCCGCTTGAGAAAAGATCTTTCTTCATTTTGCTTTGTTCTGGAGGCTGTGTACCTAGTAGGAAACGTACCCTTTTGCTGATTAACCAAACTACAACAGCGAGTACTACACTGGCCACAAGGTCAATTATTAATGCTATATACCATTCCATCAATATTACACCCCTATCATTTTTAATCCAATAGTTAGCATTAATGCGACTATTGCAATTGGAAGAACAATTTTCCAAGCTAACCTTACTGTTTGATCGATCCTAATACGAGAAATTAATGTTCGTAAGAAAGACATAACGGCTATTACAGCTATTAATTTCAATGTAAAGAATATTATATTCAAGAAACCCATCAAAACAGGATTCACTATAACTGCTTCTAGTCCCACAGATGGGCCACCTAGAAACAGTGTCACAATTAATCCACCGATGAAGAATGCACCTATTCTTTCTCCAAGAATAATTAAAGCATATCTCCAACCGCCATATTCTACTAACCATCCATCAGCAAGCTCTGTGTGAGCTTTGGGAGAGTCAAATGGAAATGCCTCAAGCTCCGCCATCATCACTAGAATAGAAATAGCAAAAGCAATAACTAAGCCTATTATAAGCCATAAATTATCACCAATACTTGCAAAAAGATTTGCACTAATTTCACCTAGTCTGAAGGTAGAAGTTGTGTTAGGACTTCCCCCAACTCCTACAATTAGGACTGGTACTAGTAAACTGAATGCCAATGGAATTTCGAAGCTTAAAGCTTGCACAATTGATCTTGTTGAACCAGTTTGAGCAAATGGATTCTTTGTAACAATACCCATGAAATATATGAGCAATCCAAAAGAAAGAATGATAAAAAGTACAAAGAATATATCGAAATCAAATGCTGCAAAACCAGTTGCTACACCAGTAACATCATCGAAAATAGCTATAGGAATCATTAAAGCTCCTGTAAGCGCAGTAGCGAAGAAAGCTATTGGTAAGGCAGTCATCCAGAATTTACTAACACCTGTTGGTATTATAGACTCCTTTGCTGTTAGTTTTACTATATCATATAGAGGTTGTAAAAATGGTGGACCTTTTCTGTTTTGCCCCCTAGCATAAACTTTTCTATCAAGCCAATCAATAAATAAAGCCATGATAACAATGAAAAGAATACCGGGAACAGTTATCATTAACAGTGTTTCAATCCAAGTCATTTCGCATAAATCCTCCAATTAGGATTCTATTATTTACGTCTTGTTTACCCTAATTCAAATAGGGTTATCAGTCGCGACATTGATAGTGATTAAGAGCTAATTTTTAAGGTTTATCGTGGGTAGTTAGGGAAAAAACATCGACAAAACACCTCTTAATTGAGGTAATTAAAATATGCTAAAAAAACTGATTTTGCTAAAATTGCTTGCTCTGTTGAAGAGCTAACATATAGATTTGACCTACAGAAATACCACCATCACCAGGAGAAACCTTTTCGTTTGTAAATATTTTTTTCTGGTTTAGTGTTAATTTTTTAACAATTTCATCAATTATAATACTGTTTAAGCTTACTCCTCCCGAGATTAAAATATTATCAATTCCTTTATCATCACTTAACTCAATAGTTATTTCTGCTAAACTTCTTCCCAAAGCTTGTTGAACTGCATGTCCAAGTACTGATTTCTTGAATTCACTTTTTAGGTTTATCAAATCTGGAAAAATCTTTGAGACTTCAAGCTGATAAATTCCATTATTGTTCGAATAAGGAATATTTAATCGGGGGTGATTGTTGTTGCTCCTGTCACTCAAACTTAGACCTTCTAATCTGATAGCTGGTTCTCCTTCATATGTTTGTTCTTGACATACTTCTAAAACAGAACTAATTGCATCTAAAAATCTACCTGAGCTTGTCGTTAGAAATCCTTTAGGAAAATTTCCTCTGTCTAATTGCTTGATAATAAGTTCCAATTCATCTATTCCTCTTGGAAGATACTTTGTCATAGGTTCTACTATTGCAGTTACTTCATCCAAAGAGTAAGTATGTGAGAGTAAAGAGATTAAGGTTCTTATGGGGTATTTTACTGCTAAATCTCCACCTGGAAGAGCAAATTGTTCTAAATACCCCGATCTTGTTAAGTTGGAAACGGGTCCAGTAAATATTTCTCCGCCCCAAATGGTTCCATCTCGACCATATCCCGTTCCATCTAAAGCTAACCCAATCACTTTTTCTTCAGGATTGATTTTATTTTCAAGTGCTACACTAGCAATATGTGCTTCATGATGTTGGAAAGCAAAATATTCTTCCACATCAAATTTTGCTGCAATCTCTTCGATATTAGTTGAGGTAAGATATTGTGGGTGCATATCATATGCTATAGCATCAATTTTGGTATTGTATAGCTTAAGAATATGTTCTATGGCATCCAGCATGTAATCATAGGTTTCAAGTAGCGTTACTGTTCCTATATGTTGAGTTGGAATAATTTTTGATCCTTTCATAAGAGATGGAATAAGATGCATCTCTGCTCCTATGGCCAAATAAGTTGAAGTCCCTATATCTATGCTTGAAAGAAGTGGTTCAGGAACCCACCCCCTTGATCGTCTTAAGAATTTTGTAGAGAATCTCTCTCCTAGTTTGTTAATTCTTAAAACAGAATCATCATTGCGTTGGTAGATCCTTCTATTATGCAACAGAAAGTAGTCAACATAATCCAATCTTTCTTTGATCTCTTCATTATCTATAAACATCGGATAATTAGAAGGGTTTGCACTAGTCATCACAACTGTTGGTTCATGCATTTCTTTAAGCAGCATATAATGAATACCTGCATAAGGTAACATAACTCCCACATTGTGTAAACCTGGAGCTACCCATTCAGATAGATAGTAATTTTCGTTTCTTTGTAGTAAAATGATAGGTTTTCTAAAAGATGTTAAAAGTGTTTCTTCTTCAGAATTAAGGTTAGCAAATTTCTTAATATCTTCAACATTCCTTGCCATTATTGCAAAAGGTTTGTACTTTCGTTTTCCTTTTGCTTCTCTAAGTTTGATTAGAACCTCGTCATCAAGAGTTGAACAAGCTAAATGTGTTCCCCCTATCCCTTTAATTGCTACAATTTTCCCATCTTCAATTTCTTTGGCTATAAACCTTACCAAATCTTTTTGTGATGAAAAAAATATTTCTTCATTGCTTGATGAATAAACAGTATATGTAGGACCACAATCAATACAGCATGTTGTTTGAGCATGAAACCTTCTGTCATCGGAATTTTTGTAATCTTTATTACATTCTGAACAGAAAGGAAAATCCGTCATAACAGTATTTGGTCTGTCATAAGGAATTTTTTCAATAACAGTATATCTAGGACCACAATCTACACAAGAATTAAAGGGATAATTAGTTCTTCTTCTCTCTTTAGAATCTAGTTCTTGTAAACATTCATCACAAATTGAAACATCTGGCGGAAGATAAGAAAATCCTATACCTTTTGTTTCACTCGAACTCTTTGCAATCTCAAAAGATTCAAAAAGAGATGAAGTTGTTTCCCAATTTACCTGAAATGATTCATAAATACACAATTTAGGTTTATTTTCTTTGAGCAGTTCAATAAATTTATCCAAGATTTCCTTTGATCCTTGAACTATTATTTTTACTCCTGCATCTCCTAAATTCTGTACATTACCTTTAAGATTTAGCTCCTTTGCAAGATTATACACAAATGGTCTGTAACCTATTCCTTGTACTATTCCTGAAACTAAGATTTCTATTGTTACGTCGACCATCTCTATGACCCTTTAACACACTCTAGGTATAGGTTCACCTAAAGGTTTTCTTAATAATCTATGACCACCAATACTGGTTCTCAAAACTACTTTTCCTCTATACTTGTCTGTAGCTTCACCTATTATTTTGGCATCTTTTCCTAATGGATGATTCGTTATTTGAGTCAATACTTCTTCTGCTTTTTCAGCAGAAACAGCTATAATTGCTTTACCTTCAGATGAAAGAGAGAAGATATCTATACCAAGTAATTCACAAACGCCGTTTACTTCTGGATGAATGGGTATTTCATTCTCATTTAGTAGAAGTCCCACGTTAGATTTCTCTGCAAACTCATTTAATGCGCTCCCAGTTCCTCCTCGAGTGGGATCTTTCATGGCATGAATTGCTCCTTCTTTGACAAGAGGTAATAGGAGATCTACTAAAGGTGCAACATCAGATTCTAAAGTAGTCTTAAGATTAATCCCCTCTCTTCCAGCAATCAGTGAAGCACCATGCATTCCTGGAAATCCAGTAATTAATATTTTATCTCCTACTTCTACATTTGAATCACTAATTACATTAGGCGATACGCGAATCCCTAAACCTGTAGTACTGATATATATTGAATCTACTTGCCCTTTGGGTAAAACCTTGGTATCTCCAGCAATAACAGCTACATTGTGCTCTTCACATGTTCTGGCAAACGAAGTTAAAACCTTCTGAACATCCGAATAAATAGTTCCTTCTTCAATTAACAACGCACAGGTAATTGCAATGGGTTTTCCTCCCATCATTGTAACATCATTTATTGTTCCTGCTGCTGCAAGCTCACCAATGTCACCTCCTGGGAAGAAAATGGGATCAACAGTATGTGAATCTGAACTTACAATTAAAGTTAAATCCCCAGAAAGAGGAATTGTTGCCCCATCATCTAATTCATCAACGCCAATACCATTCTCAATGGATTTGGTTTTGTAGATATCTAACAAAGAATCAAGAAAAGTATCCATAAGTGAGCCACCAGCTCCATGATTAAGCTCAATTATTGTGTCAGGTTTCATGCCAAAATCAAATAATATATAGTCTTTTTAAATATGAAGATTTGATAAAGAAAATTTTGGAGCCGAGACCGGGATTTGAACCCGGGAGTCTTACGACAATGGATTAGCAATCCATCCTCATACCGCTTGAGTATCTTGGCCGACTAATTCTATAATCTTCCTATCTGTTTTTAATTTAAACATTTCGAATTTATTCAAATAAATAACTCACATTCTAACTGTTTCATTTCACGCCAATAGCAAAGATTAAAAAACAATTTATTTTCTATTGTTTTGCCTAGTAAGGTCAGAAAGCATTTGGATGCGTTCCAAATGAACAGGAAAGTTAAGTCCTTCGACGTGCGGCCTGGTACTGAGTTGAGAGATTACTTGGGAACGGCCTTTCGTTGCGATGCGTCGCGGCCATAGTGAA